>CAISRK010000341.1 GCA_903887815.1 uncultured Bacteroidales bacterium
CTTCCGGCAGGCTTTCAAGCTTTATGATTTCAAAAAGAAGATCAGTAAAATGCTTATAGAAATTGCGGGCTATTGTTTTAATTTCTTCTGCCGGTTTTCCTGGAAATGAATTCCTGAGATTCTCAACTACTACCTTTTTCCTGTATTTGATTAAATAATAAATGATTACAAAAAAGAGATCCGAGATGAGGGTTAGCAGTCCGAAAGGCAAGTGATCAAAAAAGCGTAACAGTAAGCGTGACAGTTTGTATAAAAACATTATTTCTTTACATTAAAATTCTCTCCGGAGTGCTCGCCGAAATTGTCTCCTTCGTAAGGAGATGTGTAGAGCTGGTTATCCGTATCGCGGGGCCGCATATTTTTTGCCGATCGCTTTACATCGTATTGCCAGTTTATATTTTTCACTTCACCTGTAACAGTGGAATGCAACACTACATAGTCGTTCAGTGCAAGGTCGCGGGTATAGAATACAAATTTCTGGTTCCACTGGTTCCCGATCTGGTAGTATTGCCAGATCTCGTAAGGGAACGAATCGGGGTTCATGGTTTCGGCGGTACGGCTGTTTGGCGGACCGTATTGCAGGTATACCCTCCCGCGGTCGGTTTCATATCCTTTCTTATGCATAGTGCTGAACTCTTCGTTTACACCCAGCACAATGTTGAAATAAACCAGCCAGCTGTGTTCGGGATCGGCTTCGCTGCGCTGCCGCCAGAATGAATAAAAGAACTGCTGCATGGTGAGCAGGTTGTTCTGGGCAAGATTATAATTGATAAACAGCTTTTCAGATGCCGATGCTATGGGGAAACACATTTTAATGTATTCGCGGAGGGTATCCGGGTTGGTGATCCTGGAAACAAAACTGTTTCCGATATTGATATCCTGCAGAGTGGTGGTGTTAAATTTAACACCCGGGTTCGACCTCTGTACGAACATTGTGCGTGAAGCAACTTCCTTGTTTTCCTTATCGCGTACCGATATAACCAGGTTATAATTGCCAGAAGGCAGTTCCGAAATATCAAATTCACTTAAGAGTACATTTACCTGGTCGCTAGTTTCACGCTTAATGCGGTAGAAATTTTCAACAGGCTTACCGGTCTCGACCGATTGCAGGGCAGATGTTACAACAAAAGGAACACCGTTGCCAAGTATGGCTGCCGAATTGTATATTTCGGCATAAAAGGTTAATTTCTTTTTGTTTTCGGGGAAGAAGTAATCCTGGTAAGGAATGAAATCATAGCCGCTTTTAGCGATGGCCGAATTCTCGGCTGCAGCCTTATAGGATTCCACCATCTCGATATCCGATATCCCGATCGCCGAATTGCTGAAGTTTATATCCACCTCATCCTTTGCTTTAAAGGGGGGCACAGTGCTGTTTTTATCGGCAATTTCGAGCTGCAGCTCATATTTGCCCGAAGGAAGCGGGATCCGCTGCTGGTCGAAAACAATAAAATCGATATGCGAAGTATCGCTTATTTCATCGGTCTTCAGGTTATATTTGGTGAAAGTCCTGATGCTGTCGTTTTGTTTAAACAACATGGTAACCATTACAGCTCCCTGGAACTTCCCGTTTTCGTTTTTAACATACGCCACGCTCTTGCCGAGAATCGAAAGATAGGTTTCAAGGTATGGCCCGTGCTGAGGCGAATTGAATGCGGCATGCGACAGGTAAGCCCTCAGGGTACTTTTCTCCCCGTACGTTGAAACGAAAAGAAACAAAAGCAGCAATGTCCAGAAGTACTTTTTCATAGTCCTTGATTTTTTGTACAAAATTAAGCATTTAGGCTCAGGTATTGATAATTTAACCCCACATACTCGGTGAACCCTTTGGTTTTATCGCCCAAGGGTTTATCTGGAACGCCCTTTTCAGCAGGAATGTATAAAATTGTATTTATTAAACCCATAGTCCGTGTATTGGTAAAGGATGTTTTGCCTAATATTATAGGAAGTTCGATGAAATCCAGAATTTGCC
>CAISRK010000342.1 GCA_903887815.1 uncultured Bacteroidales bacterium
ATGGCAAAAAAAGAAGAACGTTGTTCCTTTTGCGGACGCCCTAAGCGCGAAACTAATATCCTGATCGCCGGCCTCGAAGCTCATATCTGCGATTATTGCATCGACCAGGCCAGGGAAATTATGCGTGAAGAAGTCAAGCATACAGTGACTATCGAAAATAAGCTTCTTGATACACCCAGGCCACAGGAAATTAAGACATACCTCGATAAATATGTTATTGGGCAGGACGATTCGAAACGTGTACTTGCTGTTGCTGTTTACAATCATTACAAAAGGATTAACCAGCCAGCCTCCAAAGGAAAGGATGATGTCGAAATCGATAAATCCAATATTATTCTGGTAGGTGAGACCGGTACCGGCAAAACCCTTCTAGCCCGTACAATAGCAAAACTACTCCAGGTTCCTTTCTGCATTGCCGATGCAACAGTGCTTACCGAAGCCGGTTATGTTGGCGAGGATGTTGAAAGCATACTAAGCCGCCTCTTGCAGGCTGCTGATTATAATGTGGCTTCTGCCGAGAAGGGGATCGTGTTCATCGACGAAATTGATAAAATATCGCGTAAAAGTGATAACCCATCCATAACCCGCGATGTATCGGGCGAAGGAGTTCAGCAGGCCCTGCTCAAACTACTCGAAGGTGCCGATGTAAATGTTCCGCCGCAGGGAGGGCGCAAGCATCCAGAACAGAAAATGATTCTCGTTAATACTCGCAACATACTGTTCATTTCGGGCGGTGCTTTCGATGGTATTGATAAGAAAATTGCTGCGCGTATGCAGACCAATACGATCGGGTATTCCAACGACCGCGAAAAAGATGTAATCGACCGTCATAATCTTTTGCAATATGTTGCACCCCAGGATCTTAAGAGCTATGGGCTGATCCCGGAACTTGTCGGCCGTTTCCCGGTTGTTACATACCTGAATCCCTTAAGCCGCGAAGTCCTGATCCGTATCCTTACTGAACCGCAGAATGCGCTTATTAAGCAGTTTGTCAAACTGTTCGATATGGATAATGTTAAACTCAGTTTTACCGACGATGTATATGAATACATTGTGGATAAAGCCATTGAGTTCCGTACTGGTGCCCGTGGGTTACGGTCCATCCTGGAGGCTATTCTTACCGATGCCATGTTCGAAATTCCATCACAAGCAAAGCATACCGAACTCGTTATCGACCGCTCCTATGCTTCCGAAAAGCTGGGAAAGACCAATATAGCCAGGCTCAAGGTAGCCTGAGCCTTCGAACACTGCCAGGGAATAAAAAGATTCAGTCTATCCAATAAAAATGCCGGTATTGGTGTTATTACTTTGGTATAATTATTGAATCATGTTCAGATAAAAACCTGACGATGAGGTTATTTTTGCTTGGCTTGCTTGCTTTGTTACCCTTCCTTATATCAGCACAAGGCATAGCCACTCCTAACGATACAGCAGTGAATCGCTGCAGGCTGGTAGTTGTGGATGGGGATACTGTGCCTATTATGTATCCCGACGGTGTTTTTGTATGGGGCAATAAATCGTTCCGAAACTCAGCCGAATCGAGGCAATGGGAGCGACTTGTAAGAAACGTTAAGAAGGCTTATCCTTACGCCAAACTGGCTGGGATAATATTCAGTGAATACAACCAGAAACTTGCCGGTATAAAAAGCGAAAGTGCCCGCAAAGCCATGATGAAGCAGGCGGAAGATGAACTTAACGCCAGGTTTGGAGATGAACTGAAAGACCTTACTATATCTCAGGGAAAAATCTTGCTTAAACTGATCGACAGGCAGACCAGTAATTCATCGTATGAAATAGTAAAAGATTTCAGGGGAGGATTCAGGGCTTTTTTCTACCAGTCGTTTGCCAGG
>CAISRK010000343.1 GCA_903887815.1 uncultured Bacteroidales bacterium
AAGAAGAAGAAAAAAAAAATGATAATTAATCAAACTCAAAACTTGAATATCAAAATGATATTAAGGAAATTGAAGTTTTCAAAAAATAAAAAAATGAATATATTAAGTTTTTAAAAATTAACACATTGGGTGACACAATTGCATCGAGTAAATTCAGAAAACAGGTAGATTATTATGATTTCAGTAAAATTTTCAAACTGGATAATAATCAATTTGTAGCCGTAGGTAGTTCATTCAACTTTGGATCAAATATAAGTGTAAGCATCCATAATAAGGTGATGTATTATACTTTTAACATTGATCTGGATTCAATTTCATTCAAGGAAATTTGTATGGAGGATGCACCAATACAGTACCTGAGCATGCGCGATGCCATAATAAATAATAATAATCATATCGTTAGCCTCTGTGAAGACATGAGCAAGCGTAATATAATGCTGTTGGAAGCAAGTACGGCAGGAGATTCAATCAGATCGTCGCACCTTATACCCACTTATGGTGTGAAAATTTATTCAATCATGCAAAAACCAGATTATACAGGATATTTAATAATATGTGAAGGGAATTATAACATTCCATTTGAAAGTTATTTAAGTCATATTATTACGGTTGACAACAACCTGAACTTTATTTCCATTGATTCTCTTCCGGGTGAATGTGCTTATTTTTCGCAACTGCGACAATTTAATAACGGTATATTGATTGGTGGCAGGGCTGTTAGGTCATGGGGAGGTATTCCACCACCAATCCCTCCGCCAGTTCCTTATGTTACAGAAGAATACTGTATTGAAAAGCTTGATAACAATTTAAATGTTGCTAAGCAGGTGTATCTATCGCATGTGGTTTTGAATCATCACGGTTCCGCCAGCGATACCATTTCTTACCCCGCCATGGACCAGAATTTTGCCTTTATCGATACAAATAATATTTATGCCTGTCATTATAGGGCATACCCCCCAGCAGGGTATCCAAATAAACAAAATTACTTTGTAATAGCCAGGTTTAACGCCAATCTGGATAAGAAATGGCAGTATTATTTTGGCTATGATGCATATTATTGGCCTAACTGCATAATAGCCACTCTGGATGGGGGTTGCTTTATCAGTGGTATAAGGTATGATGCCGCAACACAAAACCAGGAATATGATATTTTCTATTTAAAATTAGATTCTACCGGGCTGTTTGTTTCAACCCATGAACCCAAAATTGAAATTCACTTAGCTATAATGTTCCCTAATCCCGGAACTGATAAAATTACTTTAGAATCAGGGCCTCAATTGACCGGGGCGACTTTTATGCTTTTCACAATGCTGGGTGTAAAAGTAATGGAACAAACTATTAGTTCTAAACTGCAAACGATGAATGCTGGTAATCTCCTAAGCGGTACATATGTATGGGAAATAGTAAAGTATGGCAAAACTGTTGATTCCGGAAAATGGATAAAGCAATAATAAATATTTAAGTTACTTACAAAACCAAACTTCCGTATGAATCGACCGATATCACTGAAATTCCCTCATTTGACATTTGACCTGACCCATTAGCCATTATACCTTTATTTTTTATAATTTCGCGGCATGAATCCACTCCGAATTACTGCCGTTTCGTATTATAATACCTTGCCGTTTATATATGGATTAAAGCATTCCGGTCTTTTGTCAGGCTTTGAATTAAGCCTTGATGTGCCTTCGGAATGTGCCCGCAAACTCCGCGACAACGAAGCCGATATCGGGCTGATCCCGGTAGGTGCCCTGCCCGAAATACCGGGTTATTTTGTTGAGAGCAATTTGTGCATTGGGGCCGATAAAGATGTGAAATCAGTTCTGCTTATTGCAAACTCAGGATTAAAGTCGTTGAATACTATTTATCTCGATACCGACAGCCGCACATCGGTTAACCTCGTTAAAGTACTTGCCCGGGAGCACTGGAAAATAAACCCGCAATGGAAAAGCATCGCAGAACTCAAAGGTAAAATTGCTTCTGACGAAGGAATGGTCCTTATTGGCGATAAAACATTCGGCTTGAGTAAACAATACCCGTTTTGCTACGATCTTGCCGGTGAATGGATTAAATTCAGTGGTCTGCCTTTTGTGTTTGCCGCCTGGGTGTCGCGAAAACCGCTGCCGGAAGAATTCAGGACTGCCTTCCAGGCGGCGCTTGCCTGGGGAGTTAAGCATAGAGAGAAATCGGTAATAATGGCCGAAAAGATTCATATTACTGAAGATGAGCTGGTTTCGTACCTTACTAACGATATCAGCTATACGCTTGATGATGCCAAGCTTAAGGGGATGGAAAAATTTCTCGGATATCTTGAGAAATAGTAAATATCGCAACTATTCAGTGCCTAAAGTTTTGAGTGCATGGAGTTAATATAGAATCATGCATTTTTAGGATAATCCTATTGAAGCACAGAATAATTGTACATGGATTTGCAGATTTTTTCTGAAATCTCAATTCCGAATAAAAAATCACTTTAAACAAAGAATCCGATCAAATACTTTAAACTAACTCAGTCACTTAAAGCACTCCATCAACTCTAGGCACTTTAGGCACTTTAGGCACTTTAGGCACTCCAGGCACTTTACAAATAACACTCCATCCATGGACCTCAATAATAAGATTGCAGCATTCGACCCAAACGGCCTAGGCGATACCAGCGGAAACATTTACGGGCTGCCGTTCACGCCTGCCGAAGCTAAACTGGTAATACTGCCCGTTCCCTGGGAAGTCACAGTTTCGTACCAGGCTGGCACCGCACTGGCTCCGGAGGCTATTCTTGAGGCATCCTTCCAGGTCGACCTGTACGATCCTTTTGTTAAGGACGCCTGGAAACTGGGCATATCGATGAAAGAGATTGATCAGCCAACAAAGCAAAAGAGTGACCTGCTCAGGTTGAAAGCCGAAAACTACATACATGAACTATCGGTTGGATTTAACCCCGATGAAAACGCGGAACTACTGGCAATCCGAAATGAAATTAACTTTGCAGGCAGGGAACTTAACGAATGGGTAAAAAACGAATCCCTTAAACTCCTGAAACTCGGCAAAGTAGTCGCCCTGCTTGGCGGCGACCACTCAACTCCGTTAGGATTAATGCAGGCTTTAGCCGAAAAACATTCATACGGAATTCTTCATATCGACGCTCATGCCGATTTGCGCGAAGCATACGAAGGTTTCGAATATTCGCATGCTTCCATTATGTATAACGCGATACAGATACCGCAGGTAAGCAGGCTTGTACAGGTAGGAATACGCGATTACTGTGAAGCTGAATTCAACCTGATCGAATCCGACAAACGAATCAGCACCTTTTTCGACCGCGACTTAAAACACCTTGAATATGCAGGCGAAACCTGGTCGACAGTCTGCGACCAGATCATCGACTTGCTTCCCGAAAAAGTTTACGTTAGTTTCGATATCGACGGGCTTGATCCAAAATTATGCCCTCATACCGGAACGCCCGTACCAGGAGGCCTCGAACTGGAACAATCCCTTTATCTTATCGAAAAGCTTGTTTATTCAGGCCGCACCATTATCGGTTTCGACCTTAATGAAGTTGCGCCGGGCAACGACGAATGGGATGCCAATGTAGCTGCCCGTTTACTTTACCGTTTAGCCAATATGTGCCTGGTATCCAACCAATAGCTATTGTTACAATTAAAAAATCCGCAGCCAATCGTAACGATTCTGACTGCGGATTTTTTCTGGAGAGATGAGTTCTTATTATTTTAGATTCTGGTTCACTGCTTCTGGTTCAAAGTTTCCAGTTACCAGTGTCTGGAGTCTGGTTACTAGTTACTAGTTACCAATAACCAGCTACCAGTAACCAGTAACTATTTCCTCTTTGCTTTCTGCTGCTGTTGTTTTGTCATTTCTTCGAGGCGTTTCTGGAAGGAGGTTTTCTTAACCGGCTTCAGTTTATTTTCCTGTATATGGGCATGGAGTTTATCTTCGTTCACAAACTTGCGGATAATGAAGATCTGGCCAAATGTAAACAGGTTAGCAAGCAGGTAATAATAGCTTAACCCGGCTGAATAATTGTTGAAGAATCCCAGGAACATAATCGGCATCAGGTACATCATGGTTTTCATACCTGGCATTTGCTGTGTCGATCCCATCATGTCATTATTTATTTTGGTATAAATAATGGTTGAAATGGTCATGAGCAAAGTAAAAAGACTGATGTGGTTTCCATAAAATTGGCTAAGCAAAGGAATTTGTGTTGTCCACGAGAAGATGGAATCATAACTCGAAAGGTCGGTTGCCCATAGGAACGACTGCTGCCTGAGTTCAAACGATGCAGGGAAAAACCTGAACAAAGCAATCAGAATCGGGAATTGTAGCAGCATTGGAACACAGCCCGCCATCGGATTTACGCCGGCTTTTTTATAAAGAGCCATAGTAGCCTGCTGTTTTTTCATTGCATCCTCTTTCTTGGGGAACTTCGCCCCTATTTCTTCGATCTCAGGCTTCAGAATCCGCATTTTTGCAGATGAAATGTAGGTCTTGTATGCGATCGGGAAGAGTACAATTTTCAGTATAATGGTCAGGATCAGGATGATGATACCGTAACTGATGTTGAACGATTCGAGCCAGTTGAAAACCCAGAGAACCGGCCCGCGGTTGATCCACTGCATCAGGAAGAAACCCCATCCCAACGGGATCTGTCGTTCGAAATTCAAATCATATTGCCTGAGCACTTTGTACTTGTTGGGTCCGAAATACCATTTGAGGTTATACGTCTGATCACCTTCGAAACTAAATGGAAGAATTACTGCCGACTTCATGGTTTTCACTTTCCTGTCGGTATTATCAATAGGATATCCAACAGTTTCGATATCGGCACTTTCGAATTTATCTGAGGCAATTAGTGAGGCCGAGAAGAATTGTTGTTTAAACGAAATCCACTTCACAGGTGTCGAAAGGCTTTCTTTCTGGTTCTTGGTCAGACTAAGATTATCCACCTCGCCGGCCAGGTCCATGTAATAAACCGTCGATTGCGACTCTTCGGTTTTCAGGCTCTTCTCCTGCTGCCGCAAGGTTGTACTCCAAAGCAGCGACATATCGCGGGTATTCTGGGCCATATAGCCTTTCATCCCCACAAATTTCACCTTATAGCCAACCATAAAATCGTTGCCCTTGAGTGTGTATACATATTCAATGTAACTCTTAGCGGTTGAAGAATCGACTTTACCCGGATAAACCCTGAGCGCAAACTGAAGTGAATCTTTACCCGAAACCCGCATTGAATCGCTTAACCCTGAATCGGCTGGAACAAATACGAGGTTGGCTGTATTTAATGTCCGGAGATCCTCGGTATTGAACTCAAAACCAAATTCCGACGAATCACCCTTGAAAAGAATAAGAGGTAAGGTATCAAAGGTCTGATAATTTTTTAACTGAACCGACCATATTCTTCCTCCCTGGGCTGAAATTTTCAGTTTCAGCAGATCATTCTCGAGAGTGTAGAATTTCTGTTCTTTAATATTTTCGACAGTAAAACCGCCACCTGCCGTATCATTTGCCTTTAATTCAGCTGCAGCAGGATTGTTTTTAACCAATGAATCAGCGGTAGCTTTCCGAACCATTTCAGTCATAGCTCTCGAAAGCGAATCATTGTATTTTACCAGTTCTATAGAATCGTTTTTACGTTTGGCGGCAGCCATTTGCTCTTTCGACGGGGTCATCCACAGGCTGTAGCCTATCAATAAACCAACTATGATTACCAATCCAAGAATGTTATTCTTACTCATTTATCAAAATGTATATGTTTGATTACTTCAAATTTTGAATATTTGATGGAAAATACTGAATTTCAATAATTTAGATTTCCATGGCAATTATCCGGACGGCAAAGATACAAAATGTTGCACTTGTACAGTAAAACATGCAAAGAGAAAGAGGTAACTATCCTCTTTACAGGTTTGTTAAGCAGCATAAATCTTTGGAAATATTATTCTGACTGACTTTTTTTGTAAAGCATAGTAGCTTTCACAAAATGCACAAAAAGAGGGTGTGGCGAAGCAACCGTGCTCTTGTATTCAGGATGGAACTGAACGGCTACGAACCAGGGATGGTCCATAAATTCAATAATTTCGACGAGATTGTTCTGTTCATTAATTCCAACAGCCATCATACCTGCTTTTTCATATTCGGCCAGATATGCATTGTTGAATTCATATCGGTGCCTGTGCCGTTCAACTATTTCGGCAGTTTTGTATACATCCCAAATTTTGGAACCCGGTTTGATTGTACACGGATATGAACCCAGGCGCATGGTTCCGCCTTTCTGATTGACTTTTTTCTGCTCTTCCATGATGTCAATCACAGGAAACGGAGTAGCAGCATTCATTTCAGTAGAATGAGCATTTTTATATCCCAGTACATTACGCCCAAACTCGATTACGGCACATTGCATACCCAGGCAGATGCCCAGAAACGGGATTTTGTTTTCACGGGCATACCTGATTGCGATAATCTTCCCTTCGATTCCCCTTTCACCAAAACCGGGTGCAACCAGTATACCATCAAGGTCTTTGAGCAATTCGTCTGATGTGCTGTCAGTTACTGATTCGGAATGAATCATTTTCAGCTGCACTTTATACTGGTTCTCAGCACCTGCGTGAATAAATGATTCAGTAATGGATTTATAGGCATCCCTTAATTCAACATATTTCCCGACAAGTCCAATTTTTACTTCACCAACCGGGTGTTTTAGTTTAAAAAGAAAATCTTCCCAACTTTTAAGATCTGGTGGTTTGCTGTTTACAACCTGCATTTTTTCGAGAACAACTTGGTCGAGTTTCTCATCAAGCATCAACATCGGGACATCATAAATTGTTTCAACGTCGACCGATTCGATAACAGCCAGGGGGTTAACATTACAGAAAAGTGCTATTTTATTGCGTATTGCCTGGTTGAGATGTTTTTCGGTGCGGCAAACAATAATATCGGGTTGAACTCCCGATTCGAGCAGCATTTTAACCGAATGCTGGGTAGGCTTGGTCTTAAGTTCGCCCGACGAAGCAAGGTAAGGAACTAAAGTAAGGTGTATAACAAGGCAGCGGCTGCCCATTTCCCATTTCATCTGCCTGACTGCCTCTATATAAGGCAACGATTCAATATCACCTACGGTTCCCCCGATTTCAGTTATCACAAAATCGTAATTCCCACTGGCACCCAGCAACTGGATTCGATATTTAATCTCGTCAGTAATATGGGGAATAACCTGAACGGTTTCCCCTAAATAGTCGCCACGCCTTTCCTTGTCTATTACGGCCTGGTAAATCCTCCCTGTAGTAACATTATTCGCCTGAGAGGTCCTGACATTGGTAAATCGTTCGTAATGGCCAAGGTCAAGATCCGTTTCAGCACCATCGTCGGTAACAAAACATTCGCCATGTTCATAGGGGTTCAGGGTTCCCGGGTCGATGTTAATATAAGGGTCAAGTTTTTGAATAGCTACACGATAGCCACTGGCAATAAGCAATTTAGCAAGCGAAGAGCTGATAATCCCTTTACCTAACGATGAGGCCACTCCTCCGGTTGTGAAAATGTATTTTGTTTCTGACATAGCTATGTTGTAAGGAGACCCTGACAGTATAAATACAATTTGTTTACTATCAGGAAAATTCATGCCCGATAAAAAAAACCAATGAAGTTAACCGGATCTTAACCCGTGCAAAATTACAAATCACAACGGTCAATTCCTTGAAAATAAATAAAAAAGTCTGAAAGATTTTCAGACCAATTCAGGTTAAGGCTTAGGATTAAATTGTAGCAGGTTTTAATGTGCTTATTTCGACACATTCCTTAATTACCGACATGATTTCTTCGCGGGTGCAAGGCTTTGTCAGGAAAGCGTTCAACCCGGCGTCAGCGCAGTCACGCCGCATTTCTTCGTCAGCATAGGCTGTAATAGCAATTATTGGGATAGTTTTATTTTTCGAACGGATTTCTCTTGCAGCTTCAATCCCATTCAGGAAAGGCATATCAATGTCCATTAAAACAGCATCAAAAAGCCTGCTGTTAAAAACATCAACTGCCTCAAGACCATCAGCAACCATAACATAATCCCATCCCATTTTACTCATATAAAGAGTTATGAGTTGTTGATTTATATCGTTATCTTCTGCTATTAAAAGTGTCATCACTTTAAAGATATAACTGTAACTGTATATTTATGTATGATAAGTGTAAAAGTAATAAACAAATATAATTTATTTAATCCAAACTCAAGTATAGAATATGAAAACGGTCATCTATTCCTTAAAAAACCTAAAAAGTAGCATAAACAAAATTACTTTTAGTTTATGCTACTTTAGGTATGGTCAGTAAAAAAACATGTTGCAGACTACTCTCCCAGATATGACTTAAGGAGTTTACTTCTTGAATTATGTTTTAGGCGACGAATAGCTTTTTCTTTAATCTGCCTGACCCTTTCGCGGGTAAGATCAAATTTCATTGCTATTTCCTCCAGGGTAAGGCCATGCGGAATACCAATTCCATAATAAAGGTTAATCACATCCCTCTCCTTATCTGATAAAGTTGAAAGCGAGCGCTGTATTTCCAATGAAAGGGATTCCTTCATTAAACCTGAATCGGTAAACGGGGAATCCTCATCAACAAATACATCTATAAACTTGGTATCCTCATCTTCAACCAGGGGTGCATCCATCGATATATACCGCGTTGTTATTCTTAAAGCAGCATCAATCTTATAACCGGGTATTTCCAACGCTTCAGCCAGTTCGTCGGCAGAAGGCAGGCGTTCAAACTTCTGCTCAAGGCGTGATGTTTCCTTTTTAATTTTATTAAGCGAGCCTACCTGGTTCAGGGGCAACCTCACAATACGCGACTGTTCGGCTAGCGCCTGAAGAATAGATTGCCTGATCCACCAAACCGCATACGAAATAAACTTAAATCCCCGGGTTTCGTCGAAACGCTGACCGGCTTTGATAAGCCCGACATTACCCTCGTTAATAAGATCGGGAAGACTGAGCCCCTGGTTCTGATACTGTTTTGCAACTGATACCACAAACCTGAGATTGGCACGACAAAGCTTATCAAGCGCTTTTTGATCACCTGCCCTGATCTTTCGGGCGAGTTCAACCTCTTCATCAGCTGTAATCATTGCTTCTTTTCCTATATCCTGGAGATATTTATCCAGTGAGGCAGTTTCGCGATTGGTAATCGACTTGGTTATCTTTAATTGTCTCATGACATTTTATCTTTTAAACCGGTTAAACTGCACTCTAAAAGTGCAGTTTAACCCCGGATACAAGTGATTCCGGAAAACTATCAGGATTACGTCCTGAAGTATAAGTAAAACAAACTATTTGTCAATTTGTTTTAAAATCAGTCCAATCTGATTTTGATTGCACTTTAGTTAATCCCGAACCCGTAATATGCTCTTACCCTGTTGGGATATACTCCTTCCAGAAGCACTCCTCCATTCTTGTTCGCTAATATTTTGCTTACATCTTCAATGCTTCGGACTGGTTTCTTGTCGATTTCAGTAATTACGTACCCTTCTCTAATACCGGCATTCCGTAATAAACCATCGCCAATTTCAGTTACCTGTACTCCGTGGTCAATACCCAGTTTTCGCATAACATCGGAGGAAGCTACCTGCATTTTAGCCCCGAGCATCGGCAATACATCTTTTGCCTCGCTCTTTACAAGGCTGGTATTCCCTTCCCGATTGCGAAGTGTAACATTAAATGTTTTTTCAACTCCTTCGCGGTTTGCGACCACTACAACTTTTTCACCTGGTCGGTAACGACTTACCTGCTCCAACAACTCTGAAGTGCTGTTTACTGGTATTTTATTGATCGCAGTAATAACATCTCCCCTACTCATGCCTGCTTCTTTTGCAGCACTTCCGTCATTCACTTCCGAAACATATACACCCCTAAGCTCCTTAATACCCTGGTCTTCAGCGAATTTACTGTCAATCTCACGAATGCTAACTCCCAGGAATGCCCTTTGAACCTCTTTATAGTCGATCAGGTCACCGACAACTTTTTTCACAATATTTACCGGGATGGCAAATGAATAACCGGCATAAAATCCATTTCCGCTCGCAATTGCTGCATTAATTCCAACCAGTTCACCACGGGTATTAACCAACGCACCACCACTATTGCCACGGTTAACTGCAGCATCGGTTTGTATAAACGATTCTATCGAAGAACCGTCAGGAGCTCCAAGTATATTTATATCCCTGGCTTTGGCACTTACAATACCTGCCGTAACTGTACTTGTAAGATTAAATGGATTGCCTACGGCAAGTACCCATTCGCCAATCTGTAAATCATCGGAATTCCCATAACTCAGGAAAGGCAGATTATTTTCCTTTATTTTTACGACTGCCAGGTCAGTTGAAGGATCAGTACCCACTATTTTACCTTCATAGGAACGCTTGTCGTTGAGCACTACTTCTATCTTACTTGCATCCTGGACCACGTGGTTGTTAGTTACAATATAACCATCGGCTGAAATAATAACTCCTGATGCGGCTCCTTCGAGCGGGGTCTGAGGATTATAAGGGTTGTCGCCGAAAAAGTCATGAAGATCAAAGAAATTATCATACATATTGTTCTTACGGGCATATTGCGTTTTAATGTGAACAACTGCATGAATCGAATTACTTGCAGGTACTGTAAAATCAGGATAGGCAGCACTCATCGCTGTTAAACTTGTCAATTGAGCCGGAACAGTATTCTGAGGAATGCCCTGTTGATGCTCACTGTTTTTTTGTAAAAGGACATAACCGCCCAGGGATACAGATCCGCCTAACACTGCCATTAGAAAAAAAACTGCGTACTTTTTCATTTTTAATGCGTTTTTGAATTGATTGTTAAACTTCTGGTAATTTAAGACATTTTTTTGAAAACTTTATTCATAACGCAAGATTAATACCAATAGTTTTTGGTATGCTGTTAATTAATGTTAAGAAAAGTGCCCTAACAAATTATTTACCTGATAACTACTTTTAAAGTATTGATTTACTATTATTTACATGAAAAGAATTACAATATTGAGTCCCTGTCAGTTTTACAGGAAAATGAACCTGAACAGTCTGATTAAATAAAAATGTCATATTCAAAGCCTAAACTGACAAATTGACAAGGAAAATAGTAAATTTGTTACCGAAATGACACTGCAATTCAGTAAATACGAAGGAACCGGCAACGATTTTATACTTATCGATGACCGTAAATTACAGTTTCCAATAAGCGAGAAACTGATCAGCCAGCTTTGTAACCGACATTTTGGCATCGGGGCCGATGGAATACTGCTCATTCAGCATAGCGAAGGATATGATTTCGGGATGAATTATTTCAATTCTGATGGCAGCCGTGCCACTTTTTGTGGCAACGGAGGCCGCTGTATAACAGCTTTTGCAAATCACATGGGTATAATTTCCAATTCCTGTCGTTTCATGGCTGCGGATGGTATTCACCATGCAACCATTACTGAAAACAGCGGACCGGTAATGATTGTTGAACTCGAAATGCAGGACCCGGTGGTTTATTCGCAATCGAATAATTTCTGCTACCTGAATACAGGAGCTTTCCATGTGGTGAAATTTGTCGATAATCCCGATAATATTGATATAATTGAAGACGGCCGCGAACTTCGCTATGATTCAAGGTTTGAACCCGAAGGAACAAATGTGAACTTTGCCAGATTATTAAAAAAAGAACTGTATGTTCGTACTTACGAGAAAGGTGTTGAAGATGAGACACTATCGTGCGGTACAGGTGTTACTGCTTCAGCTATTGCAGCCTCGCTCAAATATGGGGGCGAATCCTTCTATGTAAATACAGCCGGGGGTAGGTTATTTGTAAGCTTTAACCGCACAGGAGAGATTTTCAGGCAGGTTAAACTTACAGGCCCTGCCAGGTTGGTATTTAAAGGTGAAATCCAAATCTGAATCCTATGATTGGCCCGAATTTACTTCTGAGAGCCCCCGAACCCGCAGATATAGATACAATATACCGGTGGGAAAATGATTTCCGCATCTGGCATCTCGGGAATACACTTACTCCATACTCCCGTTTTGCTATTGAACAGTTTGTTCTGAATACGGATAATGATATTTTTTCTTCAAAGCAATTGAGGCTTATGATCGACTGGCATACATGCCAATCAGGGATTACTGTCATCGGCAGTATCGATCTCTTCGACTTTGATCCTCAGAATAAACGCGCAGGGGTGGGAATACTTATCGATGAATCAGAGCGGGGAAAAGGATTTGCAACAGAAGCTCTTCAGCTTTTAACAGAATACTGTTTCCGGACCCTTAACCTCCACCAGTTGTATTGTACTATTGAACATTCAAATATGGAGAGTATACGGCTTTTCGAAAAAGCAGGTTTTGTAAAGTGCGGAACCAAAAAGGAATGGCTGTTGA
>CAISRK010000344.1 GCA_903887815.1 uncultured Bacteroidales bacterium
CCGGCACCGGGATATCCGTCTTCGGGTTTCAGACTTCCGGGTTCTACCTTCCGTCATCCAACATCCGGCTTATAATCCTCCAGGCTCTATCTGAAGGGGTCGCAGGATCAGGAAATAATTTCTAATGCAAAGCTAACTATAAATCGACCAAAGTGTTTCTTTGCTGCTTTATATTTTCTGACTAATTTTGACGCCCAGACAAATTTACGAAAATGAAAAACCAGTTCATAAAACAGCTTTATATCAATTTTGTTCTGCCCTCTTTATTAATTTCGCTTTTACTTGCTGTCCTGTTTTTAAAATTAACTGCCTCATTATATATTCTTGCTTTCGCTTTTGTGCTGCTTATCTTGCTGGTTTTGGTAAGCATCAGGACCATAAATTATATCGAACACCTCCGCCGTAACCTGATCAATATCGAAAATGGTTCATTAGCGGATATAGATATTAAAGGGAAAGGTGTTTTTGCCGAGCTCAACACTATTCTCGCCAATATATTTGACCGGATACGAACACAGGAAGATGAATTGCAGCGCGAAAAGCTTCGCAGGCTCCGCTCGGTAATCGATGGGCAGGACCAGGAACGGAACCGCCTGGCACGTGAGTTGCACGATGGCATAGGGCAATCGCTCATAGCCGTTAAACTGCAGCTTGAGAATGCCGAAACACAAAACTATTCTATGATGAGGGCAGGTATCGACTCTGCCAAGAACATGATTGATAACACGATTGAGGACGTACGGCGCGTTTGTAATGCACTTTTACCTGCAGCACTCAACGAATTCGGGATTGTTTCGACACTCAGGGCCTTGTGTTCCGAATTAGGGTCACTAGCAGGTTTTATTGGCGTTTTCGAAAATGAAGGATCGCTTGAGCGAATGTCAAAGAAATCGCAGGTATATCTCTATCGTATTGCACAGGAAGCGTTAAACAACATTGCGAAGCATGCCAGGGCGACCCAGGTTGTCATGAAACTGACACGTGAGAATAATATAGTTACCCTGCAGGTTTCCGACAACGGAAAAGGTTTTATATTTGACCCTGTTTATGTTGCGCAGCGAAACGGCCTGCAAAATATGCGCGAACGCACCCAACTGCTGCAAGGGGAATTCTCAATAAAAAGTGAACCGGGTAGTGGAACTGCAATTTTAGTCTCAATACCTTATAAGACTGAAAATGGAAAAGATCAGACTGATATTGGTGGATGACCACCAGCTAGTACGGACGGGGATTGCCAATATCCTGGCAGGAGAACCGGGATTTGAAATTATAGGCGAAGCCGCCGAAGCGAAAGAACTTTTCGAATTGCTCAGGCATTCGCAGCCCGATATTGCAATCCTCGATATCGCCTTACCGGGCATGTCGGGTATTGAAATTACCAAAAAGCTCCATAACGATTTCCCGGGCATACGGATACTTATCCTATCGATGCACACCTCTGAAGAGTTTATTTTTAATGCTATTAATTCCGGCGCTCGGGGATACCTGCCCAAAAACACTTCCCGCAAGGAACTTATCGAGGCTATTTATGCTATTAACCGTGGCGAGGAGTATTTTGCCGAAAGCATTTCGAATGTTATTCTCAAAAGCTATATCAAAAAAGCAAAATCGGATACCCACGATGAAGAGGACAAGGAAAACCTTCTTTCGAAAAGGGAACTCGAAGTTCTGAGGCTTTTTGCCGAGGGGATGACAAACCAGGAAATTGCCGATAAGCTGTTTATAAGCATACGCACTGTCGAATCGCATAAGAATCACATTATGGCAAGGCTCGAGCTCAAAACCACCGTCGACCTGGTTAAATTTGCCATCCGGAATAATATCGTGATCCTGTAAAATAAATTAAGGATAACAACATTGAGGTATAAGCCTGCAATACAACGCAATACACTTATTTCGAAATTTAAAATTATACTCTGATGAAAAACCTGGTACTCATAGCATTCCTGCTTTTCCCGGCTATGATTTCTGCCCAGAAACTGAACCATAAAACCACCGATCCGAAGAAAAACAATGAAATGCTGATCGGCTACTGCAACCGCGACGGGTTCGCTAAAGTAAACAGCAACTTCGATTCGGCATACAAAGCAGTATACGCTACTTACAAACCCGATGCTGCAACCGTGAAAGAACTTGCCGGCAAACTGAAAGGCGTTAAGATAACCATTGTAATGGCAACCTGGTGCGGCGACAGCAAGGACTGGGTACCTCAATTCTACAAAATAATGGATGCTACCGGTTTTAGGTATAAAAACCTTACCCTTATTTGTGTCGACCGCGACAAGAAAGCCCCGGGAACCAATGTTGAAACTTTCAAAGCCGACCGGGTACCCACTTTTATATTCTACCATGGTAAAACCGAACTCGGCAGGGTGATAGAGTTTCCAATGGGAATCTTTGAGAAAGAAATTCTTAAGATTCTGGCGAAATAAGGAATTGATAAACCAAAATTCCAAGACCCAAAATTCAAATTCCAGGATCCCGGATTTGCCACCACCTGACTTTAAAACAAGCGAAGCGCAATAAACCTTTAACAAAATTGAACCTTTAACACCGAAGGCCTTTGAACCCCGAACATCTTCAAACTACTCTTCAACCCATCAACCAATCAACCCATCAACCTGAACCCATTGTCCATTGTCCATTATCAATTGTCAATTATCATCCAACCCTTAAACAATACATTTTGATCCTCCTCACCCATACCATATCCGAAACCCGGGCCGAAATAAGCAAACAAATTTCAGAAGGGAAAACCATAGGCTTTGTGCCAACCATGGGAGCCCTGCACGAAGGCCACCTTCAGCTCGTTAGGCAGGCAGCCGCCGAAAACGATTTTGTAGCAGTCAGTATTTTTGTAAATCCGATACAGTTCAATAACCCCGACGATCTTGCAAAATACCCCCGCACGCTCGGTGAGGACATTAAGAAACTGGAAGGAACAGGTTGTGGCCTGGTTTTCGCACCTTCGGCCCAGGAAATGTACCCCGAACCCGATACAACCGAATTCGATTTCGGTGAACTCGACAAAGTAATGGAAGGCAAATTCCGTCCAGGGCATTTCAGGGGCGTTGCAGTGGTAGTTAAAAAGCTATTCGAAATTGTTACCCCGCATAAAGCGTATTTCGGCAAAAAAGATTACCAGCAGCTCGCTATTATCAAAAGGATGGTTGAAATGCTGAATATGCCGGTGGATATTATTTCCTGCGCCATAATCCGGGAACCCGACGGACTGGCAATGAGTTCGCGCAATACAAGGCTTACCACAGAAGAAAGGATCGAAGCCCCATGCATTTATAAGGCACTTGCTGCTGTGGCTGAAAATTATTCCTGGTTTATTCCGTCGGGTGTTAAACAGCTTGTAATGGGCGAAATACAGGAATGCCCGCTAATGCGGGTTGAATATGCGGAAGTTGTGAATTCAGTTACATTACAGCCTTTCGACGACTGGAACGATACGGAGCATGCCGTCGTGTGCGTGGCTGTTTATCTTGGATCGGTAAGGCTAATCGACAACATTGAACTGTTTTGATTTCTATTGAGATTATTTAACTCAATTTATTATAACCAATAAAAACTTGAATTTATAAAAAGTTCACTTCTTGGTTTGATTGTTTTGATTTCAATTACATCTTAATGTCTTCAGAATTGTAAAAAAGTAATATGCAAGTTATAAGCTTCTAAATATCATAATATTGAAGAAAACCAATTCATCGGATTATCATAAACCCCAGGCTTTTGTTTCGTAAAACATATGCTGCAGTAATCTGTTTATTCGTTGTCCTTTATGATTTTTTGGGACTTAAATCTGAACGAATATTCTTACTTTTGCTCCCCTTATGACAATAGAAGTTTTAAAATCAAAAATACACAGGGCTACTGTCACGCAGGCCGACCTGAACTATATTGGTTCTATTTCAATAGATGAAGACCTGATGGATGCCGCCAACCTTATTGAATTCGAAAAAGTGCAGGTGGTTAATATCAACAACGGCGAAAGGCTCGAAACCTACGTGATACGCGGCGAACGCGGCACCGGGGTTATTTCGCTCAACGGTGCTGCTGCCCGTAAAGCTCAGGTCGGCGACCTGGTTATTATTGTATCCTATGCCCGGATGGAATTTGAAGATGCAAAAAAGCATAAACCATCGATAGTTTTTCCAACTTCACTAAACCGCTTAAGCTAAAAGCCTTGAATCCAAAACTCAAGAACGCAATCCGTTTTACCCTTTTCCTCGGAATCGGAATTTTCTTTATCTGGATATTCCTCCATAAACTTACCCCCGATCAGAAGCAGGAAATTCTTAATTCGATGAGAAATGCCAACTACTGGTGGATTGCCCTCGCTATCCCACTTGGAATACTCAGCCATTATGTCAGGGCTTTGCGTTGGAAAATGCTTATCGAAACAATGGATTACAAACCAAGGAACATCAATATGTTCTTTGCCATGATTATAGGATATTTTGCCAATCTTGCCTTACCCCGGCTTGGAGAAGTAACCCGCTGCACCATTCTTACAAAATACGAGAATGTGCCTTTCAACAAATCGTTCGGTACGGTAATCACCGAAAGAGCTTTCGACCTATTGATTTTCCTTATTCTGTTCTTCCTTAACCTTGCTTTGCAGGCAGAGAGGCTCAAAGGATATATTGATGAAAGAATTTATAAGCCACTCCAGGCTAAATTTAACCTCCACTACGATTTGTCGGGCGCATTTTCTATTATCGCGATATCGTTTATTGTCGTTTTTGGATTCATTTACCTGGTTTTCAGGAAAAGAATCCTTGCCAGCAAAATCTATCTTAAAGTAAAGGAGATCGTCCGGGGCTTTGTGGAGGGAATGAAATCGCTAGTCAAAGTACGCAACCTCTGGTTGTTTGGTTTTTACACTCTATCCATCTGGACGCTGTACCTGCTGATGGCCTATATTGTATTCTTCAGTATACCTGAAAGCAGCAGGCTTGGGCTTGATGCCGGTCTTGCCGTTTTGGTTTTCGGTTCGGTTGGGATGATGGTTGTTCAGGGCGGAATAGGAATTTATCCGGCCATTATTGCCGAAACACTTGTTCTGTATGGCGTTGCCAGTGTTAAAGGCTATGCCCTGGGCTGGCTGATATGGACTTCGCAGAACCTTACGATTATAGTGGTAGGAATAATTTCATTACTTTTACTACCTGTACTTAACAATCGTAAAAATGTCGAAGCTGGAAATAACCCGTAAGAAAATCTACACCTATACCGATGCGGAATACCACCGGATGCTTACCATCTGTCGGTTCCTGGGTAAAAAAATCGTGTTTACAAACGGCTGTTTCGATATCCTTCACTTAGGTCATATCGACTACCTGTCGAAAGCAAAGGACTTGGGCGATCTGCTTATTATAGGCCTCAATACCGATCTCTCGGTAAGCACTATAAAAGGCAAAAACCGACCTATTCAGGATGAAATTTCACGCGCCATGGTACTTGCCTCGCTCGGAGTGGTTGATGCAGTTGTATTCTTCGGCGAAGAAACTCCTTACAACCTTATCAAAGTTACCCAACCCGATATATTGGTCAAAGGTGCCGATTATAAACCCGAAGATATTGTAGGCTACGATATTGTTAAGAATACAGGCGGCGAAATAGTTACTATTGAGTATCTTGAAGGTTACTCAACTACAACGATTGAGAAGAAAATTTTGGGGAAATGAGGAGGGGGAAGAGTTTCAGGGGTTAAGTGGTTGATTGGTTGATTGATTGATTGGTTGATTGATTGATTGATTGGTTGATTGATAATTGACAATGGGTTCAGGTAGTTGGGTTGATGGGGTTGTTTAAAATGGTTCCGGGTTCAAATGCCTTCGGCGTTTAAGGTTAAAACACATCCGGCATCCAAAGTTCTCATTATCAGATTATCGAATTGCTGAATTGCCCATAATAAAATCATTTTCAAATTTTCAAATTTTCAAATCCCCAAATCCTCAAATCCTCAAATCTCTCCCTTCGAATTTTAAGCCATTTTCCCTATCTTTACCCCATGTCAAAACCTAAAACCGTATTTTTTTGCCAAAGTTGTGGTGCACAATCCGCAAAGTGGATGGGGCGCTGCACTTCATGCGGCGAATGGAATACATTCGTTGAAGAAGTTATACAGCGCGATCCGGCAACAGCAAAAAGCACAGGCAATTTCAAGACTACAGAATCGCAGCCACGCAAGCTGCAGGAAATAGAGCAGAATACCGAACAACGAACTACTACCGGCAACGGAGAACTCGACCGCGTACTGGGCGGCGGACTGGTACAAGGCTCGCTTATCCTTGTAGGCGGCGAACCCGGAATAGGCAAATCGACGCTGATGCTGCAGATTGCCCTGCACATGGAAAATGTTCGTGTACTTTATGTTTCAGGGGAGGAAAGCGAACAACAGATCCGCATGCGTGCCGACAGGCTCGGGTACAAGGACCCGGATTGTTATATACTTACCGAAACCAACACCCAAAGCATATTCCAGCATATACAAACCGTACAGCCAGGGCTAATAGTAATCGATTCAATACAGACACTTCAAACCAATATTATTGAATCCTCGGCAGGCAGCCTTTCGCAGATTCGCGAAACGGCTTCCGAAATGCAGCGTTTTGCCAAAACAACCGGGGTGCCTGTGATCCTGATCGGGCACATAACAAAGGATGGCATGCTGGCGGGCCCGAAAATACTGGAACACATGGTAGATACTGTGCTACAGTTCGAAGGCGACCGCAATTACGGCTACCGTATACTTCGTGCCGCAAAAAACCGCTTTGGCTCGGCCTCGGAACTCGGTATTTTCGAAATGCGCGACAGCGGCCTGCGTGAAGTAACCAATCCTTCGGAAATTCTTATCTCGCAGCGCGAAGAACCAACCAGCGGTGTGGCTATTGCAAGCACCATCGAAGGCATACGTCCCATGCTTATCGAAGTGCAGGCACTGGTAAGTTCGGCAGCTTACGGCACGCCCCAGCGCTCGAGCACAGGCTTCGACGGCCGACGGTTGAATATGCTGCTGGCTGTACTTGAAAAGAGATGCGGTTTCCGGCTGGGGATAAAAGATGTATTTTTAAATATTGCCGGCGGCATCAGCGTTGATGACCCGGCTATTGATATGGCGGTGGTAAGTGCAATACTTTCGTCGAACGAAGACATTCCTGCCGACCAGCGTATATGCTTTGCAGGTGAAGTGGGACTTTCGGGCGAAATTCGTCCCGTGAACCGAGTCGAACAACGTATTGCCGAAGCCGAAAAACTGGGCTTCAAACAGATACTTGTATCGCGCTATAACCTCAAAGGACTCAAAACCGATAAATGGGCCATTAAAGTAACCGGCGTTGGAAAAGTGGAAGAGGTTTTCGGGATATTGTTCAGGTAATGCTCGCAAAATTACCGGACCGGTAAGACATGGAGATTTCAAATCAGAATTATTAAAAATATGAGTTAAAACCCTGCTTCAGAATGTGAAATTGTTCTGTGGTCTTATTTACTCCAAATCGAATAAACTTCTGGAAACCAGGATGCCTGCATCAAATAGCAGCGATATAACCAAAATTCAGGTAACAC
>CAISRK010000345.1 GCA_903887815.1 uncultured Bacteroidales bacterium
ATTCAGAAACCGGTTTCCCAATATTCTTGTATATAAGAATTCTCAAATTTTCAAATTCCCTTATCCATCCCCTTCGCCCATTCTTCCTCAACTTCCTTTATACTCTTTGGTTTCGGCTTGCCAAGCAACTCAAATCCAGTATCAGTTACCAGGAAATTTTCTTCATTCCGCAGTCCGCCAAAAGTCCTATATTCTTCTACTTTATCAAAATTTATAAAATCGCTGTTGTGTTTATCTGCTTTCCATTGATCGATAAGTTCCGGTATAAAGTAAATGCCCGGTTCGATTGTGAGGACAAAACCGGGCTCCAGTTTTCGACCCAGGCGGAGTGATTTTAGTCCGAACTGGGTGCTTTTTGCTTCGCCTTCATACCCGACATAAACTTCGCCAAGATCCTCCATGTCGTGCACATCCAGGCCCATCATATGGCCTAAACCACAGGGGAAAAACAGAGCATGGGCACCTTCGGCAACAGCATCATCCACATTGCCTTTCATCAGGCCCAGATCTTTCAATCCCCGGGCAATTACCCGTGATGAATCAAAATAAATGTCTTTAAACGAAATACCCGGTTTGAGCATGCTAATAGACTTGTTATGGCTTTCGAGGCAGATTGTATAAATGTCTTTTTGTTTGGGTGTGAATTTACCGCTGACCGGTGTGGTACTTGAAAGATCACCTGCATAACCCATGGAAGTTTCGGCTCCTGCATCCAGGAGGAAAAGGTCACCCGCCTTGAGAGTATTCCCGTGATAATGGTTATGAAGTGTTTGACCGTTTATTGTAGCAATAATCGGGAACGAAATCTGTCCGCCCGACGCTATTGCGATCCCTTGAACTGCGGCAGAAATCTGGGCTTCGGTTATTCCTCGTCTGGCCATGCGCATCGACAGGGGTATGCATATCAACACTCACATCGCAGGCCCTGCTGATTTCAATAATTTCTTCCTCTGATTTGTAATTTCGCTGATTCACAACACCCATGATAAGCTCAAGTGATGCCCGGGCTTTAGATTCATTAGGATGGATGCCAAGCCATTCGTAGAGTTTGATCTTATTTTCGGCCCGGTAGGGGGGGAGAAAGTGGATTTTCCGGCCCCTTGACTTTGCTTCCTCAAGCATTACGACAAGCGATGGGATATCACCGGTTTGTGTTACACCGCTCATTAAAGCCCTTACAGCTATTGAAAGCTGTGGCCCCATCCATACAAAATCATCCATGGTGAGGTCGTTCCCGAATATTCTGTCCTCCCCCGTGTCGCAATCAAGCACACCGGCAAGGTAGGGATGGTTCAGTCCGAAAAAATACAGAAATGTGCTGTCCTGCCTGAAATGATACCCGTTATCGGCATAATTCATCGGGCTTTCATCGTTTCCCAATAATAGCAATATTCCTGACCCAACTGATTTTCTAAGCTTTTCGCGACGCTGAATGTAAGTTTCTTTTGAGAACATGAGTGTGTTTTGTTGGTGTTTTGTTTTATCTTACTTAACCGGTGAATTTCAGAATTCAAGGAAACTGGTTGCTGGTTTCTGGATTCTTGTTTCTTATTATGTATAGTCTGATTTTCAAATCCTCAAATTCCCTCATCTTCTCTATCTCTCCATCCTCTTGTCTACTTCCTGCTACCCCAAACCTGCACGATCACAATTCCTGCCAGCATAAGTAGACATCCTGCAAGATTCTGCAGGCTCAGGATTTCGCCAAGCAAGAACCATCCGCCGATAACGGCAAAAACAGTCTCGAAACTCAGGATGATTGAAGCATATGCAGGGTGGACATGCTGCTGTGCCACTACCTGCATGGTATAAGCCATACCAACCGACATAAACCCGCCGTAGAGCAAAGGTAAAACTGCCCTCATGATTGAATCAATCGTTATGGTTTCAAAAACAAAGGCGGTGGACAGGCTCAGGATTCCACAAACGGCAAACTGAAAGGCTGAGAGTGAGAGTGCGTCATGTGTGTCGACAAGTTTATTAATAACCTGCACGTGAACAGCCCAGAAAAAAGCGCTTAATAAAATCAGAAAATCACCTTTTTGCAGGACAAACGGACCGTTGATTGTAAGCAGGTACAAACCGGCTAATGCGATAATAGCCCCGGCCCATAAGAGTTTAGTTATATGTTGCCCGATGAAAATTCCTATGAGAGGCACGAGGATGACATAAAAACCTGTAATAAAACCTGCCTTACCTGCTTCGGTGTAAACCATGCCGGCTTGCTGCAGCGAAGCCCCGATGAAGAGTACCGATCCGGCAAGCAGTCCGCCTTTTAGTATGTTTCTTTGCTTTGCAGATGGGTTCCGGCGATGGCTTTTCATCCATAAAATCAGTGGCAAGAGCGAAGCGCTTCCCAGCAAAAACCGGATCCCGTTAAATGTAAACGGCCCGATAAATTCCATTCCGGCACGCTGGGCAACAAATGCAAATCCCCAGATGGCTGCAGTTAGCCAGAGCATAATGATTGCACCTCGATTGTAAACCCCTTTTTGCATAACATCTATCAGAAAGCAAATGTACAGGAATGGTTGAAAAAAGCAATTCAATGTTTAAAATTTAAATTGCAAAGTTCAAACATCAAAAAGTACAGTATCATTACAACACTTTCATCATCACCCATAAAACACCTAATGAAAAATAATGACAACCAATGACCATGAATGACAACAAATGACCACGAATGACTACATATGACAACAAAGACCCTCCATTCCTGCTTCAACTTCACTGATTTCCTCACTCCTCCATTTCCCTCATGCTCCCTTTCGCAAAAACACATATCTTTGAACAATTAATTAAAATCGTTATGCAACTATTACTACTAAGCAACTCAACCAACGCCGGTGAAGAATACCTGGGATGGCCCCGCGAAATACTTAAAACCTTCATCGAAAAAAATAATATCAAATCATGCGTTTTCGTGCCTTATGCAGGTGTCACTGTCAGCTGGGAAGATTACACTAACCGCGTGAGCGATGTAATAGATGCTGTAATAATGGAGGCATAGTGATATAATACATGCTGTAGCGATAGGGATCATAGGGACATTATATATGCTGTAGTGTTAGAATCATAGGGACGGCATAGCTGCTGTAGCAATAGAGTGCATAGTGACGTAGTAGATGCTGTAACAATAGAGATATGGTGACGTAGTAGCGGCTGGACCGCTAGAG
>CAISRK010000346.1 GCA_903887815.1 uncultured Bacteroidales bacterium
AGCTCACACCCAAAGTCTTTATATTTAACTGCTTTTTCACGAAGATCTGCCATATCAATATTGCCGTTCGGGTCGGTTTTCACGACTACTACTTCGAGCCCGGCCATTGCAGCGCTGGCAGGATTTGTTCCATGCGCGGAGGCTGGAATCAGGCAGATATTGCGGTGTGCTTCGCCACGGCTTTCATGATATGCTTTAATAACCAGCAAACCGGCATATTCGCCCGATGCGCCTGAGTTGGGTTGCATCGATACCGCCTTGAAACCGGTAATTTCACATAAGGCTTTTTCCAGTTCCCTGATAAGGATCGTATATCCTTCAGTCTGATCAGCCGGGGCAAACGGATGAATAGCTCCGAATTCGGGCCAGCTCAGCGGAATCAGTTCAGCAACAGCATTAAGTTTCATGGTGCATGATCCGAGAGGTATCATGCTGCGGTTTAAAGCAAGATCGCGGTTTTCGAGTTTCTTAAGGAAACGCATCATCTCCGTTTCCGAATAATAGCTGTTGAAAACCGGCTCGGTCATGTAGTCCGATTTACGATCCATCGAAGCCGGGAAAGTGCGGATTAGCCCGCATTCGGCAGGGTCACATACAAACTCGGAATACAATTTATTGTTAGCAGAGGCGAAAATATGAAGCACAAGGTTTACATCTTCAAGCGATGTGGTTTCATCAAGGCTTATCCCTACTTTATCCTCACCAATATAATTGAAGTTTACATGGCTTTCGTTCGCCAGTTTGCGGACGTTTTCCATTTTTACACTTTCCGGAAGCTCAACAAGTAAAGTGTCGAAGAAATTGGTGTTCAGCTGTTTATAGCCATATTTCTGAACTTCAGCAGAAAGAACTCCTGTAAGAATATTTATATGCCTGGCTATGTTCCGAATGCCTTTTGGACCGTGATAAACCCCATACATGCCAGCCATAATTGCAAGCAAAGCCTGAGCAGTGCAGATATTGGAGGTAGCACGCTCGCGTTTGATATGCTGCTCGCGGGTTTGCAAAGCCATACGCAATGCACGGTTGCCCTGGGCATCAAGCGAAACCCCGATAATCCTGCCGGGAATAAAACGTTTGTATTCCTCTTTCGTAGCAAAATATCCGGCATGCGGACCCCCGAAACCCATAGGGATACCAAAACGCTGGGTGTTACCCACCACAACATCTGCACCCCACTCACCCGGAGGCGTCAGCATGGCCAGGCTCAGCAGGTCGGCAGCAACAGCAACGGCAACCCCGTTTTCGTGGGCTCGTGCTACCAGATTGCTGTAATCGTGAATTTCACCATACTGGTTGGGATACTGGACGAGCATTCCGAAAATTCCAGGTCCGGGTTCAAAATCCCTGCACGATTTAACCTGGACTTCGATTCCAAGATGTTTTGCACGGGTCTGTATAACTGCTATAGTTTGAGGAAATACATTTGCGGAAACGAAAAATATATTTGTTCCGGCTTTTACTGCATCACGCGAACGTGCATTAAAAAGCATGATCATGGCTTCGGCTGCCGAAGTAGCTTCATCGAGAAGAGACGCATTTGCAAGAGGCATACCTGTCAGGTCGGTGATCATGGTCTGATAGGTAAGCAAAGCTTCGAGGCGCCCTTGTGAAATTTCGGCCTGGTAAGGTGTGTAAGAGGTATACCAACCCGGGTTTTCGAAAATGTTTCTTAATATCACACCGGGAGTAATGGTATTATAATACCCCATCCCAATATAGGATTTGAATACTTTATTCTTCGAAGCCAGTGCTTTGATATGATTAAGATATTCATATTCATTCAGCCCTGCAGGAAGATTGAGTGGCTTGGGCAACCGAATGGATGCCGGAACGGTTTCATTAATAAGCTGGTCGAGAGTTTCAACCCCGATGGCCTTGAGCATGAGTTCGGTTTCACTCTTTCCGGGACCGTTGTGACGATTGATAAAATTGTTGGTAATCATATAGTTATATGTTATGAGTCGTTCTTTTATGGTGTGGCAAAGATAATAATCTTACTGTAGCTGAAAATAAATCTTAAAGGATTGTTAATTAAATAGCGAAGATGTTTGTAAAAAATGTTCCGCATCCTGGAATTGAATGACTTGCGTCAGAAAGTAGTGAATATAAAATAGAAAACAGAATATAGTAAATGGTTTGTGGATATCGTAATACGACGTCCATACTATTGACCATTTTCAATTAACCATTAACTTTTAACCGTTTTACATACTCACCGAAAAACAGTACTTTTGCAGCCCCAAAGCGGATTGAAAAAGGAGAGGGAATATGACATTCAACAATAAAGTTTTTACCGGGGCAATGGCCATTTGTGTTGCAGCTACTTTATGGGGGCTCGATGGCATTGTGCTTACACCACGTTTATACAGTCTGAATATCGGGCTTGTCGTTTTTATTTTTCATGCCTTGCCTTTCCTGATTATGAATGTTTTCATGTACAGGGAGTATAGGCATCTGAAGACATTTACCACCGGCGATGTGCTGATGTTTGTCCTGTTATCCCTTTTTGGCGGCGCTATCGGGACCCTGGCAATAGTTAAGGCGTTGTTTCTTGTTAATTTTAAAGCACTTACAATTGTTGTTCTCTTGCAGAAACTCCAGCCGGTTTTTGCTATTACTCTCGCAGCCCTTATGCTAGGAGAGAAATTGAAGCGCAATTTCCTGCTATGGTCGGGTTTGGCCATCACGGCAGGCTATTTTCTTACTTTCGGCTGGCACCTGCCCGATCTGAAGACCGGAAGCCAGACTGCATTGGCTGCCGGTTTCTCGCTACTCGCAGCGTTTGCCTTCGGCAGTTCGACAGTATTCAGTAAAAAAGCGCTTCAAAGGTATAGTTTCTTCACAGCGACTTTTTACCGTTACGCCTTTACGACTGTAATCATGCTTTTGTTTGTGCTCGCGACAGGATCGTTAAGTTCATTACCCGGAATTACAGGTTTTCAGTGGACTATTTTTGTGATTATTGGCGTCACCACGGGTTCGGGAGCAATATTCCTTTATTATTTCGGCTTAACACGTATACGCGCCATGCTTGCTACTATCTGCGAGTTATGTTTCCCTGTATCCGCTATTTTATTTGATTACCTTGTTAATGACAAGATTCTAACCCCAGTACAATGGGTTAGCGCTGGTGTGCTTATTTTTGCTATACTTAAACTCAGCCTTGAGAAATCGTAGACGGGCGGATTGAGAAGAATTGGTAACAATTCGACAATTCGGTAATTCAACAATATTAGATTTCAACGCCGAAGGCCTTTGAGCCTTGAATGCCGAAGGCCTTTGAACCTTTGAACACCGCAGGCCTTTGACCCTTTGAAAGCCGCAGGCCTTTGAACATTAAACTATTTTTAGTGAAAAGTTGCAGAAATCATTGCCTGACATCGGAAATGATTTTGAAACTCAGTGTGCATCA
>CAISRK010000347.1 GCA_903887815.1 uncultured Bacteroidales bacterium
CTAATTCAAAAATGTGGCCGTTGTTCTCTTGTCCATGTCCCTCATCTTCCGACTTCACGCTTCGGCCTTCCAACTTCGGACTTCCGGCTTCCATCCCTTCCTAATTAAAAAACGACTTTATCAGTGCATCGCCAGAGTTTTCGAAGTCCGTTCGTTTTCCTTCTTTATACACTTCTCCTTCAGCGATCATAATCATACGGTCGGCTGTGGCGATAGCACATTTAATATCGTGAGTAATGATGATGGAGGAGGTTTTGTATTTTTTCTGAACCTGGTTTATCAGTTCACTTATTTCATCTGAGGTTACTGGATCAAGTCCTGTGGTGGGTTCGTCGTACAACATAATAAGCGGGTCAACCACGATGGTGCGGGCAAGGCTTATCCTTTTGCGCATGCCCCCCGAAAGCTGCGACGGCATTTTGTTTAATGCATCAGCCAAACCGATATTTTCGAGAACTTCGTTTATTTTCTCAGCCATTTCTTTTTCGGAAAGGTTTTTCCGGATCCTTTGCAGGGGGAATTCCAGGTTCTGTTTTACAGTCATTGAGTCGTACAATGCGCCGCTCTGGAAAAGAAAACCAATATGCTGACGCAACTCCCCCAATTCTTTGGTTTTTAAGTCCCCGATATTTTTATCAAACACTTTTATTGTTCCTCCGTCAAAACGCAATAAACCGGCGATGCATTTTATAAGAACCGACTTCCCGCTGCCTGATTTTCCAAGCACAACGAGGTTTTCGCCATTAAAAAGGGTCAATGACACATTTTTTAAGACTTCGAGGGCGCCAAATGATTTCTTCAGCTTTCTGATTTCAATTACCGGTTCCCTACCGCTGTTTTTCGGCAGTGTTACAACAGGTGCTTCAGTTTCATGTGTATTCATCAAAGTAACATATCAGTTATTTGTACTGCAATCACATCAACAATTATCACCAGGAGCGATGCGAGCACAACAGCTGAATTTGCTGCAATGCCAACACTTTCGGTTCCCCGGCCGGCATTATATCCTTTATAGGTTCCCACCAGGCCGATAACTGCTCCAAAAAAGAATGATTTTATCACGGCTGGTAAAAAGTCCATAAAATCGATTGAGGCGAATGCCTGGGAGAAAAATAATGAAAAGGTAACATCTCCTTTCAGATTTGCACCAGCCCAACTACCCAGTATACCGAAAGCATCGGCATATAGAATAAGAAAAGGGATCATAATGGTTGCTGCCAGTACACGGGTTACAACCAGGAAACGCATGGGATTGGTTGACGATACTTCCATGGCTTCGATTTGTTCGGTTACTTTCATGGAACCCAACTCGGCACCCATTCCTGATCCTATTTTCCCAGCGCATATTAAAGCAGTAATAACCGGTCCCATTTCGCGGATCAGCGATACTGCCACCATTCCGGGAAGCATACTTACTGCCCCGAAATCAACAAGTACAGGCCGCGACTGAATGGTAAGCACAAGTCCCATAATTGCTCCAGTGACCGAAATTAAAGGTAATGACTTATACCCGATTTGAAAACACTGGCGGAAAAATTCTTTGAATTCGAAGTCGCGCGAAAATGTTTCTTTAAGAATGCGGTTTATGAAAAGGACAACATTGGCCAGGTCGGTTAAAAAGCTGCCGGCCATTTCGGTTTTTTCGAATGTTTTATCGCTTAGCTTGCTTATGGATTGAACCGTAGCAACCCGAAGTTTCGGAATTACTTTTTTTACGGGATTTGGTTTTTTAATCGTTTCCATGCCTGGAGTGTAATTTTATTGGGTATGTCATTAGTGTCAAATATCTTCAGGTTTTACTTGAAAAAAGCGATCTGCTCATTGCTGTTTACTTCCCGAATGGTAGCAAAATTACATGGAGCCCATTGTGAATCTGTTACATAACTATTTCAATAAGTTACATGATTCACATATCATTAGCATTTAGCCAGCTTTTAGTCAACTGCCCGAAATGGTAATGTGTGAATGATGTAAGCTTTACAACTAATTGTGTAATGCACAGCGGGAAAACTGGGGCGTCCTTTGTACCGTAAAATAAATCACTTTAAACAAATCACTATGAAAACAAAACGAACACAAATTTGGTCGATTCCAGCTTTAGCTTTCTTATTAGTACTTATCCTGACAGGAAGTTGCAAAAAAGATGATTACGTTGAAATCGTCGGAGTATGCCCGGTTGTAGAATCAACAAATCCAGCAAACACGGCTACGGGCGTAGCTCTCAACCAGGCTGTAACTGCCACCTTCAATGAAGAGATGAATCCTTCCACTATTACACCTGCTTCATTTATATTAACAGGTGGGTTAAGTTCAGGCGACCCCATAGCAGGCACCCTGACCTACGACAACACAAATGCAACATTAAGTTTTGTGCCAACTTTACCTTTGGCTCAAAATACTACGTATACCGGAACTGTTAAATCAACAATTAAAGATTTACAAGGCAATGCATTACAAACCAATTATGCGTGGACCTTCACAACAGGCACACTACTGGCTGCCGACAAAATATAGCAGTAAAACTAATCAATAATTCTTTTCAAAATAATTTTAAGCTAAGAATAAAATTCTCAAGATAAGTATATTAATTTAGACAAAA
>CAISRK010000348.1 GCA_903887815.1 uncultured Bacteroidales bacterium
CGACATGGGTTTCGAGGTTATTGGTTAATAGTTACTGTGTTAATTATCAGTATTATACAAAATATAAATTTTGTTTTGCTGGCAAAGTTAATACATTAGTCCAAATAAAAAAACTGCCTCCCATCGGGAGGCAGCCACTCAACTAACCAAATTGAATATTAAGCTAAGCTAACTGTTGAAAAATAGTGTTAAGCGTGGATTTTGCAGCTTATTTGATGATTAAAATCCGGCCAATGTTATACCAACTTCGAACGGGTATGCAACAGGGCCTTTATTGTTCCTGAATAATTCGCTGAAGGAATATGTTCCGTACAGGTTGATAACCCCCCAGCCAATTGTGGCCATAGCGTTTATGATAAACGGATTAATGTAAAAATCATCCTTGCTTTTTGATTTTGTGTCGTTAATAATATTTTTCGAATGCGACCACATACGGACCGATCCAACTGCCCCGGCACCAATATGAAAACTATTGGCTTTCATTTTACTGTTGGTCTGGTACTCGAGCAATAACGGTATTCTTAGTGATGCCACCATCAGTTTGCTTTTTTCATAACGGTTTCCGGGGACTGTTGCGTAGTAACCATCGAGTTTGCCATCGGTTTTAAGTATTACATTTTCGTCGAACCTGTAGTTATTCCATGTAACACCAAGGCCGGTAACCAAACCCAGTTTCTGCCTGCAGAGGTTAATATTCTGCTCAAAGAAGTTGAGACTCACACCCGACGATTTATTGTAATTAATGTCGAGGTAAGGTGCACCTGCGGGGTAATCAATCATATGGTCCTCATTCAGCAAACCGTTCACACTCAAACCGAAGCCAGCCCAGTGACCGTTGAATTTCGGTTTCCTGTCACATGTTTCAAATTTCACTCCGTCATCATCAATTACTATGTCATGTTGCCCGATATTAACCCTTACGGAATCGTCAGTAACAACAACTATTCTTTTGTCATTAAGTATAACGGTCACAGAGTCATCGTTCTCGCTTATTTTCCATGATCCGTTGTTCAGGTTAACTGAAACATCATCGTTGTCGGCATCATCTTTCTCGATAATTACGCTTTTAACATTATCCATTCCGTCGAAGGTGATCTCGTATTCGCCCTGTTTGGAGATTTTCTTCATATCGCCTTTATCGAAATAGGTAATGTTTCCGGCACCCGAAAGATCGGCAACCAGTTTTTTACGGGCCATTATTTTAGCATTTCCGGCACCCGATATTTCAGCATCAGTATTGTCGGTAATAAATTCAATAGCTTTGAGGTTCCCTGCACCTGAAACCTCTGTTTTATGCTGCTCGGCAGTTCCTTTCAGCACCATGTTGCCTGCGCCGCTTATCTCGGTATTTGCGGTTTTGGCAGTAAGGGTAACTGTATTGTTGGCAGCCCCGCTGGTTTCGTTGTTGAAAATCCCGGTTTCTATTGTCAATGTAGCTTTTGCTGCACCTGAAGTATAAAGTCCGAAAACTTCACTTTTCAACGGGGTTTCGCTTATTACTTTGGCAGCTCCGCTGGCATCAATTTTCGACAGTGAAACAGCTGTAACATAGACATTCATTTTTGTGGCATTCTGCACATTTTCACAATCCAGGCTTAAGGTCCCGTTTGCAACCTTTGTTGATATGTGGTTTTGCAGGTTTTCGTCAGTTTCAACTTTAACAGATTGCACATCACCCTGGGAGATAAAAAGATTAATAGCACATCCGACTTTAACCGCATCAAATGTAGCTAGCTGCCGTTCTTCCTTGGTTACGTTTCCGTTTCCTCTTGTCTGTGCTTTAACACTGCTGTAACTCAGTGTAAGGAGCAGCAATCCTGTTAGGGTAAGTTTTAAGGTTTTCATAGTAATGTTGGTGTATGGTTGTTTTTATTAAATTCCGGTAGCTAGACGATTAGTATGGGCCAAATGTTACAGGCAGTATAAAATATGATAGAGCTTTTTCGGAAAATTCATGTAATGCCGAACCGTATACTTATTGAATGGCATTTTGTTATGCTCTTTCCCATGAAATGCAAGTAAACTATTCAGCAGTTAAGCACAAATTGTGTCTTATTTTATAAAAAGAGACCTGTTTTTTTGTGTGTACTGATAATTTATTTCGCAGAAGACAAAAAAAATCCGGGAAAAACCCGGATTCGGAAATACTATTTCGGAAAGGTTATTTTTTCAGGTCTTTTTCAATATCGAATAGTCCGCTTTCGAGGTTGTACCCGGTTACTTTGCCTTCATCATCTTTGGTCAGATTCAATTCCAGTTCACTCGAAGTAACAGTGTTAAGCGTTTGAACACCAAGTTCGGCCAGGGTCCACATCGAAAAGCCTTTGTTTTCTTCAACGGAAGGATTATTCCGCTTCCAGGCAAATAAACTGCCGGCTTTTTCACTTGCTGCATTCAGCAGGGTTCTACCGGGATTTTTATCTTTCGAATTCATTTCGGCATATTGAATTTCTTCAGCCAGTTTCAGGTTATAGTAAAACTCTGTATACTGGTTTGTATAGATCCGGCTTATGCGGATAAAAGTAAACTCGGGATCGACGAAATTCCGGTTTGTGATTTCTCCTGCTGATCTTGCCTGCATCAAAACAATGGGTTGGTGGTCGGTTAGAGCAAGTTGTTGTTCAGCCTTGCCCGAGGTAATTGTATTTCTATCAGGCGATGCTGTGATTATCCCGTTGTGGCCTTTAATATTTGACTTGGCTGTTCCAGGCTGATCAACTTTGGCGAACTGATCATTAGGAATTACCGGGGCAGAATTTTTACCTGATTCCTCGGTTTTTTGCTTTATATCATCGTTGTGTGCGAGGTTTACGGGAATATCGTTGCGGTTGAGGAGGAAGTAAACAATCATTATCAGGGCCAGAGAGGCAGCGGCTGAGAGAGCGTAATATACAAGGCGGCGAACCGGGATAACCGCGTGTTTTAACCGGTTTTTACCTTCAAAAACAACTCCTGTTTCGGGTGCCAGCACTGTATGCTTGTATAATTTGCGGTCTTCGTCGAGTTGTGGGTTGTATTTCATGAATTCAGCAAACTGAAGTGTTTCCTCAGTGCTGAGGTCGTTTTCGAGTTCGCGGGCCATGAAAGTTTCGAATGTTTCTGTAGTAATCTCTCCGACGGAAATTGCTTTTTGTTTGAGTGAGTGCTTTGCTTCAAAAATTATGTCATTTTCAGCTGGCAAGTGGGCAAGTGCAAAAAGCCTGCGATCTTTTTCTAACTGTGGGTTCAACTGTATAAATTCATCGAGTGATGCCATCTGATCAGAACTCAGCAGGCCTTCGGTTTCTGATATCATGAATTCCTCAAAATTCAGTTCATTAACCGTAGCAGTTGTTATAACCTGATTTTTTTTTAACGAAGACTTTTTGTCAAATATAATTTCCGGTTCACCTGCGAGTGTAAACGCTTCAAACTCATAAAATGATTCACTCAGGTCGGGATTGAGCGCAACAAAAGCCTTAACTTCCTGAACCATTTCCGGGCTTAACTGCCCCTCGTGGTAGTCGAGGAAGTATGCTTCGTAATTTTCCCTGTTGATTTTCATTTTAGTATTGTTTGTAAGCAGTCCTGTCAGAGTACTAAATCGAGGCTTCCGATATATTGTTTCAGGAAAGTGCGTGCCCTGAAAATGTACACTTTTACCTGTGATTCGTTGAGTTGAAGTATTTCGCCGATTTCTTCGTATGAGTATCCTTCATAGTCGCGGAGCAAAATAACCGAGCGTTGTATTTCGGGAAGTTTGGCAACCGCTTCATTTATTACTTCTTTCAGGTCGTTGTAGGTTCCCGGTGACTCATCGTGGGTTTCGCCATAACTTTCATCCATCGGACTCAGGCGCTGGTTTTTACGGATATGGTCGATCATGGTATGATAGGCCGTCGTAAAAAGGTAAGCGCGCGCTTTATCATAGGAAACCTCCTTCACCCTTTCCCACAAGCGTACATACGATTCCTGCACTATATCCTGGGCTGTATCGCGGTCCTTAATGTTCTTAAGGATAAAACGATACACTCCGTCGGAGTATAAGTCGGCACATGAATTGTACTCGGCTGTAGTCATATGGGTTAATTACTGCTTGTTTGTTTCCGAAGGTAATACGCTTTATGGCTGTATAAAGTTACAACAGATTGAAAAATATTTTTTATTTTTTTTACTACTGAATTAAAACTCGGTAAATTATTCCCACAGTCCTTCAATTGACAGATATCGTTCACCGGTATCGTAACTAAAGGTTAAGATGCGTGAACCTTCAGGTATATCGGAAAGTTTCTTATTAACAGCAGCCAATGAAGCACCGGTTGAAACTCCTGCAAATATAGCTTCCTGGCGGGCGAGGCGGCGGGCAAACTCAAATGCGTCCTCTTTTGAAACGGGAATAACACCATCAATATGATTAGTGTTGAGGTTTTTAGGAATAAAACCGGCTCCGATTCCCTGCAAAGGATGAGGCCCGGGATTACCACCGCTTATTACAGGTGAGAGTTCGGGTTCAACGGCAAAAACTTTCAGGTTCGGCCATAAGGATTTAAGGTATTTGCTCACACCCGAAATATGCCCGCCTGTTCCCACTCCGGTAATAATATAGTCGAGCCCATCCGGGAAATCAGCTGCAATTTCACGGGCAGTAGTTTCAAAATGAATTTCAGGATTTGCCGGGTTTTCGAATTGCGAAGGAACCCATGATCCGGGAATAGTGGCTGCAATTTCCAATGCCTTTTCTATTGCGCCTTTCATGCCTTTTTCGCGGGGAGTAAGAACAAATTCGGCTCCGTAAACCGACATTAGTTTCCGCCTCTCGATGCTCATTGATTCGGGCATAACCAGGATGAGTTTGTAGCCTTTCACAGCTGCAACCATTGCCAGTCCAATTCCGGTGTTCCCCGAGGTGGGTTCAATAATAACCGAACTGTCAGTGAGAATACCCCGCTTCTCAGCGTCAGCTATCATCGACAGGGCAATGCGGTCTTTAATACTTCCTCCTGGATTATTCTTTTCAAGCTTGATCCAGATTTCGTATTTGGATGAAAAAAGTTTGTTAACACGAACATGAGGCGTATTTCCTATAGTTTGTAAAATTGTGTTTGCTTTCATCAGATATAATAATTAATGGGTTCAACAAAATCTTTTTTATCACGTATAACAATCCGGGGCTGATGATATACCAGCGAATGTGGCTCGACACTTTCGGTAAGCCATACATTCCCCCCGATAACGGATCCTCGTCCGACAACAGTTTTCCCTCCTAAAATGGTACTGCCTGCATAGATAATTACATTGTCCTGTATACTCGGATGCCTTTTCTGATCATATAATCCCCGTTCAACATACAGGGCTCCCAGTGTTACTCCCTGGTAAATTTTAACATTATCGCCTATTTCACTGGTTTCGCCAATTACAACACCAGTTCCGTGATCGATAAAGAAATTCCTGCCTATTTTTGCCGCAGGATGAATGTCGATGCCAGTTTTACCATGGATATATTCGCTCATTATCCTTGGAAGAAGGGGAATTTTTAATATTTGAAGTTCGTGGGCAATCCGGTAAACCGAAATGGCATAAAAGCCCGGAAATGTCATCATGACTTCTTCGATTCCCTGAGCGGACGGATCGCTGTTCAGGAAGGTTTCGGCATCGCTGAGCAACATTTCATATACATCGGGTAAACTGTTAAAAAACGATTCAACTACCTGGGTTACTTCCTCTTCAGCATCATCATGCAAAGGGTATAGCAGTTCGCTAAGCCGGAATCGCAGGCGCCGGAGTTCTTTCTGTATCGATTTCAGGGAAACAGTTCTGTTGCCTTTAAGAGGGAACAAAAACATTACAAGCTCATCAACAAATTTTTGAGTGCTTTCAACCGGGGGTAGGTTGGTATGGGCAATCATGTAACTGCGATATATTTCCCTGGGTAAATGTGATAAAGGTGTCATTGCTGTAATGTATTGAATATTAATGATATATACTCTTTTAAAAAATTTGGGAGAAGCCTTTGTTCAATACATTAGGAACAGAAAATTGGGTACTAAAATGTAAAGCACTAACATTCACTCCCATAACCTTTCAGTAAATCATTTAATAAATCCAACTTATGTGTTTTTAAATCGGGTAAGCTATTGCTGCTTATAAGCAATACACAACTACTCAGGAAATAATCCTTTTGCTTGCTTTGTGACGAAAACAGAGTTTCTGAAAAGAAGAGCAATTACCTTTCTTTTCTTTCAGTGTAACATTATTTACTGTTGTCCTGAAAACCTGCAGCTTTCCCAGGTAAGAACACAGCCTTTAAAGTTGGGCTGTTAATCAAAAACAGGACTTATTTGAGATTAACCAGGTCAGGCTTTCGCAATATAATCCTTAATCAGTTTTAATGCAGGAATAAAAATCAGCAGTATCCCTGCAAAAATAACCACGCCGGTAACTGCAACTACCATTAGGTATGGCCTGATCTGGAGCATTATTTCCTGGAATGTGAGTTTGTCCTGCACAACCATATATCCTTTATGATAACCAGCGAGTATAAGCGCAACCCAGAAAAACAGCAGTATAATATTCATAATCCAGAAACCGACAGAAATAAACCGGTTTTGCAATTTACTGAACTGTGTTTTTGTAACATCGGGGATTAAAAAGAGGCAGGAAGCAATTAAAATCATCGTGTTAATGCCAATTGTACTTCCCATTGCGTGTGCTACAGTAAGATGGGTACCATGTGTAAAAATATTGATGGCCGGTATTGAAAGCAGGATAGAGAGCATGAGATTCAACAAGATCCACACATCGGAAGCAACAATAAACCGAACCGATAACAAATGAAAATCCTGTAGCGATTTGGTAAGGTCACGTTTCCAGTTCCAGATTAACTTTCCTAAAATCAGGAGTTCTGTCATGCTTATACCGTAGGCGATGTATCGAACCCAAATAGCATTGGGAACAATGTAAATATGATGAGCCCAGTTAAAAATCAGGTTTGTTAACCCCAGGAAATACATAATAAAGGCAAGCCGTGATTTGGCTATGCGATCGTCCTGCTGTATGCGGTCCATTAAAAATATTGCAGTACCGTATATAAGCATATTCCATGATCCAACCATTGAGCCGCCAGCTTTCCATTGAACGGTAATGTCGCGTACCAGGTGATCCCTGAAATAGGAGAAATTCCATAAATTCGATTCCAGGTAGGTGAAAAGGAAAAAGAAGATTCCTGTTCCCCACATCCAAAGGTAAACCGGCCATGGTTCAGTTTTGGCAAATACAGTTTTGAAATAATTGAACCCGAAGATGATCCATGAAATAATTATCGGTATGGCCAGCACGGGAGGGAATTCCCAATATTCCCTGCCTCCGAATTTTCCCATCAGGTAGGAAATTATAACCATCACACCGGTAACAATAAAAATCCACAGATGTATCTTAAGTAATGAATTCGAGTACAATTTTACGTTGCAATATTTTGAAACGTAATAATAAATTCCCCCGGATGCACTCAGGAAAATCCAAGCGATGACCATAGAAACATGCAGCGGCCTGCATTTGATAAATGGAATTAGGTCGAAGAACTTAGGAATTACAAACTGGAATGCACCGATAATACCGAACAATACTCCTCCAAGCAAAGAGAGTATTGCGAATAGAATAAAGTAAATACTAGTCTCTTTTTTCATCTTTACCTTTCCAGTTAACGGTTCCGTCATAATTGATTTCAAATTTCTTAACAGGTGAAACCCCTGTTTTATCAGCATAAGTGAGAAAAGCTAAAAGCTCCTCAATTTCAGTTTCTGTAAAATGATAATTGGGCATGCGCTCCGATCCGGCCATCAGGAAAGCCTTTGCAAATAAGGGTCCTTTCCCGACTGCGGAGATCTCGTTGGTGAGATCAGGGCCCATAAATCCTCCCAACCCATAAATCTGGTGACAGGCAATGCAAGTCTTTTTCTGAAACAACAGTTTCCCTTTTTTCGCTTGATCAGTAACAAATTTTTCACCCTTATCTACCCGCGTTCCAACTGTGTATATAACAATCGAGTAGATGAAAAACGATACAATTAATATCCCTGAAATAAACCGTTTCGTGTTTAACCTCATTTTATATTTCCTTTTTCTGAGTACTTCAATTGCTAAATTAGTGATTTTTATCTAATAAATGTTCTTCCATTATATACCTGAGCGCTTTTGATTGATACTGTTATGGGCCTTCCGCAGAACAGGATCACTCTGTTTAATCACTGGAAAACGAGCGTTGCCGAGGTTTTAAAACAATACAAAAATAGTTGAATGTACACTTCGGAAGCGTACATATACTATGTAATTTGCGAACAGGAATGCTGAAATATTTCATATTCCGAGCTTAAATATTAGGGATATCTTGATTGTTGATAACATCTGGTTGGCTTTTCGGATTAGACGAAAAAGAGCCCTGTCATTTTGAGCC
>CAISRK010000349.1 GCA_903887815.1 uncultured Bacteroidales bacterium
CACCTTGATTTTGAATTTTATATATTCTGCCTCTTCTTGTTCTTTCTTTAATTTGGGTTCTTTCATACTCCGCAATAGAACTGAGCATATTTAGCCTCAGATTATCATCTGGTGTAGTGTTTAACGTATTCAGATTTTCTTTTACAAAAAAGATGTTTACACCCTTATCCTTAAAATCTTGGATAATTGTATAAGTATCAATGAAACTTCGCCCTAATCGTGAATACTCGTAACAAATTAGGTTTTTTATCTCGTCATTAATATTTAAAAAATTTGATAATTGTTGAAAGCCTTCCCTTTCAATTACCTTGGATGAGCCCGTTATAATATCCTGAAAAGTTTTAACTATCTCATATGCATTATTTTTGCAATAAGTCTTTATAGTATCAATCTGCGATTCAATATTTTGCTCAATTGTCGAGATTCTAGCATAAACAACAATTTTTTCCATAATTTTATGCAACTTTTATAGCGCAAATATAGTAAACCTAAATTAAATGTGAACATCCATAAATGCATAACAAATGGTGGACCCTACGAACTTGAAACCGCGCCTGATAAGATCTTTGCTCATGGCATCCGACTCGGCTGATTTAGCCGGTATCTGCGACAAATCAGTAAGGTTATTGTAAATGGTTGTGCCGGCGGTAAACTGCCATATGTACCTGTCGAACGTGCCGAATTCCTCCTGCACTTTCAGAAAGGCGCGGGCATTGGTTACTGTTGAGCGTATTTTCGACTGATTACGGATAATACGGGTATCCTGAATTAGCAGCTGGATACGGTCTTCATCATAAGCTGCTATTTTTTCAATATCAAAATTATCAAATGATGCTCTAAAGCCTTCACGGCGGTGAAGAATTGTTTTCCAGCTCAGACCTGCCTGGAATGCATCCAGGACCATGAACTCAAATAGTTTACGGTCGTCGTGAAGCGGAACGCCCCATTCATTATCATGATACGCCATCATCAGCGGATCATTGCCGGGCCAGTTGCAGGTGTTTTGTTCCATAGGATTTTTATCTGAATATGTTCAATTCATTTGCTGTTAATGCTGATTTTATGCATTCATGGCCGAAAGTTCAGTCGGGCTGAAAATCCCTCTTTCTGTTATAAATCCTGTAATATATTTTGCGGGAGTCACATCGAATGCCGGGTTTAATGCCTTTGATCCGGGTGAAGCCATCCGAATTGTGCGCATTATACCATCCTGATCTGGACCGGAGTATGTAAGCACTTCGTTTTCATCTCTTTCCTCAATCGGGATTTGCGAGCCATCCGGAACCGAGAAATCGATTGTCGAAAAAGGGACTGCCACATAAAAAGGTATTCCGAATTCCTTTGCCACGATGGCTTTCTCGAAAGTTCCTATTTTATTGGCGGTATCGCCATTGGCGGCTATACGGTCGGCACCTGTAATTACGAAATCAACTTTGGCCTGGCTCATCAGGTAAGCACCGGCATTATCGGGAACTATTTTGTGCAATATACCTTCGTTTTGCAATTCCCAGGCCGTGAGGCGGGCACCCTGGTTACGGGGGCGGGTTTCGTCGACATAAACAAAGAATTGTTTCCCCTCTTGTTTCGCTATATATACGGGAGCAAGAGCGCTTCCGTAATCAACAAAACCAAGCCAGCCGGCATTGCAGTGTGTTAAAATGCGACTGCCATTTTCAATAAGCTTACTTCCGTTTTTGCCTATTTGTTTTGCATCAGCAATATTTTCGTCAGCTAAAAGTTGTGCCTCACGGAAGGCCGATTCAACACTTTTCAAACCAGCTTTATAAACTCTTTCTGTTGCATAAAAAAGATTTCGTGCAGTAGGCCGTGTTGCTTCAATTTCCTTACGGGCATTTTCAAAAAACATAACCTCCTCATGGTTATAAACATCGCCCTTCGCCCCTCGCCCCTCGTCTTTCTCCTTGCCTTCGTTAGTCCTTCGTCCCTCGCCCCTCATCCCTTCCAGAAACGCCTGCGCCATCGCAAATCCAGC
>CAISRK010000350.1 GCA_903887815.1 uncultured Bacteroidales bacterium
GTGGTGAAATCCGGAGGGGTGATACAAGATAATTTTAAAATTTGAAAATTCGGCAATTCGGCAATTAATATAAATGAACTTTAAAAATCGAAAGTTTTCAACTTTTTTTACAACCTATCAACTTATAAAAACGCGAATCAGAAGCTCGAAATAGTCTCAAAACATTGTCCATTATCAATTGTCAATTGTCAATTCCTTCAACCTATCAACCCATCAACCTATCAACCTATCAACTATTTCCTGTACACCCAAATCCCCGGGAACTTATCCTTCAACTCATCCTTTTTTGCTTTTGCTTTCGCTTCGGTATCGAAGGATCCGATCGAGATACGGTAAACCTTTTCCGAGGGAAGTATTACAGCATTGGGGTAGCCCTTCGATTTGATCCGTTTTAGTTCCTTCTGCGCCGATTCAGGTGTCTTGGCACTTGCAGCTATCAGGAAATAATTACCTGATGAGGGTACATCCTGTTTTGGGGCTTGGGGAGTAATGGTCACAGGCTTGGGATTGACAGACTTAGAAGCATTCTCATTTTTCGAATCCGTTTTATCACCGAGCCAAAGCAGTGCGTAGTTGTCTTTAATACCTATTCCTATAGCCTTCCATTGAAAGTTTTTCCATTTTCCCCGGCTAAGTATCATATCGGCGGAGGCACTTACCTGCTTCCAGAGTTCGGCAGCATCGGCGGGGGTTGCTTTGTCCTCACCCGAATAAATTAATTCATAGCCATTTCCCGGGTAGCCTGTAAGCTCCCTTGGCTTTTGTTTCATGCACTTAATCCCTGAGGGATCCTTAGCGTAACAACAAGGTGTCCATCTACCCGATGCACTCCAGCTATGAAGTCCGCACCCGTTTTCCTGAAGTTTTGATTCAATAATATCATTGAGATGAATATAGGCAACCTTCGATAAATTGTCGGAAAAGGGGATTACAGGAAGTTTGTTCTGTACCCGCATATCGTTAATCATGTTATATAGGATAGTTTCATCTTCGTTTAACCCCTTGAATGTTGTATCACCAGGATAAGTAACAAATGAATTTCCATATGAAAATACGGGGTGAAATACTGTAATAAAAAGCAACAGCACAAAAAGGAATTTAGGCGCAGGCATAGATGTGCAATAAATTAATTAGGTGTTGCAAAATTACAAAATAATTCGATGCAGATGCCTCAATGGCAGATAGAGGCTTGTTCTTAGCTATTCCCTTTAGAAAGAAACATTATTACAAAAATACCTTGATGTAATTTTTACTTCCGGTTTTTTTTATCTTTAACCCGAATATTTGCCTATGTTACCAATAAATTAACCAATACCTGCACAATGAATTACATGAAGATTTTAGCGGTTGTTTTTATGCTCCTTTCAGTAAGAGCTGCTTTCCCGCAGTCGAAGGTCTACCCTGAGGAGATCAGGGCGAAAATGCAATGGTTTGCCGATGCAAAACTCGGAATATTTATCCATGCCGGTATTTATTCGGTAAATGGAATTGACGAATCGTGGAGTTTTCATAATAAAAAAATAAGCCATGCTGACTATATGAAACAGCTTAACGGCTTCACGCTGAAAAATTACAATCCAGCCCAATGGGCCGACCTGATTAAAGAAAGCGGTGCCCGCTATTCGGTAATTACGACCAAGCATCATGATGGAGTTGCAATGTACAACACCAAAATGGATGACCTGAGCAGTGTAAAATCCACTCCGGCTCATAAGGACATGATAAAACCCTTCTTTGATGAACTCCGGAAACGCGAAATAAAGTGTGGTGCATATTATTCGCTAATCGACTGGTCGTACCCCGATTACCCGGGTTTCCTGAAAGACAGTTCGAGGTATAAGGTCGAAAACGATTATGAACGCTGGAACCGCTTCAGGCAGTTTTTCCAGGGCCAGATCAAAGAAATAAGCAAAGAGCTGAACCCTGATTTATGGTGGTTTGATGGCGACTGGGAGCACAGCGCCGAACAATGGGAATCCGAAAAAATCAGGAATATCATCCTTACGAATAATCCTAAAGCGATTATCAACGGGCGTTTGCAGGGCTATGGCGATTATGAAACACCTGAACAGAACTTCCCTGTTTCGAGGCCGAAGTTCAACTGGTGGGAATTATGTATGACCACGAACGATAACTGGGGTTACCAGGACGATAATAACTGGAAAACACCTTACGAGGTAATAACAATTTTCGTTGATGTGGTTTCGAATGGGGGCAATCTTCTTCTTGATATGGGCCCGAAAGAAGACGGAACAATTCCGGCCGGACAGGTAAATGTTCTCAGGGAACTTGGAGCATGGAATAAAAAGAACGGCGAAGCTATCTTTAATACAATTGGCGGAATACCCCAGGGTCATTTTTACGGCCCTACTACCCTTTCGAAAGATTCGACCATACTCTACCTATTCCTGCATGGACAGGCCGACGGGACCATACTGCTTAAAGGATTAAGCAACAAAATCGAAGACATAACCGTGGTAGGAAACGGCACAAAACTTTCGCATAAAATTGTTGGGAAGATATCCTGGAGCCCTGTTCCCGGTCTTGTTTACATTGATGTCCCGGAAAGTGTCCTGGATAAATATATTACGGTGCTGAGAGTCAAACTCGATAAGCCGGTAAAACTCTATCGCGGGCAGGGCGGATTTAATTAAGTTACGCGATACCGCAGATAATCGCTGCTCACTATTTCCATACACATGTTCCGGCTCAAACCTGGCAGTCCGGTCTGGAATAAATTATGTCATAACCTGGCTTTTTTTACTTCATTCAGAACCGGGTTGTAAATCATTCTCTCCAAAGGATTAAACAAAAAGCAATTATCAGTTGTTAATGATACCAAATGTCTTTACGACAATGATAAAGTATTCAATAAAAGATCTTGAAAAGATTACCGGTATCAGGGCGCACACTATTCGTATCTGGGAGAAAAGATATGGCATAGTTGAACCGGCGCGCACCCAGACCAACATACGATTCTATTCCGACGAAAACCTGCGTCATTTGATGAATGTGGCCATACTCAACAAGTACGGGTACAAAATTTCGAATATTCAGAGTATGTCGGGCGATGAAATCACAAAGTGCGTGGTTGATCTTACACACCAGGATACGGATAACAGCCACCAGGTCGACAACCTGGTTATGGCAATGATCGAATTGGATGAACAAAGGTTCAACAAAATAATCACTTCTTCGATTATTAAACAGGGATTTGACTACACCTTTGAAGTCCTGCTGCATGCTTTCCTCGAGAAAACCGGTGTTCTGTGGCAGATTGGCAAGGTTATACCTGCACAGGAGCATTTTATTTCACAACTGATCAGGCAAAAACTTATTCTGGCAATCGACGGGCAGAATCAGTTAAAACCCCATTATAAAACATTCCTGCTTTTCCTCCCTGAAAGCGAATACCATGAGCTTGGCTTACTATACCTGAACTTCCTGATACGTAAAGCCGGCCACCTGGTAATATACCTCGGTCAGAACGTACCTACCCAGAACCTGAGGAATATCTTTGACTTGCATTCCATTGATTACCTGCTGACCTCGCTTACACAGAATCAGACTGAAGAATCCATACAGGCATTCCTCAAAGAAATCAGTGAGTTATACACCGACAAACAGGTATTAATCGGCGGAAATATTATGCCTTTCACCGCTTCGAACTTACCTGCCAACGTAAGGCATTTCGATTCGATTAATACGTTCTCGGATTTTATAGCGAAGCTGTAATTCACTGAAAATATACATTGGATTGAATTCGCTTTTTTCACCAATCGCCGGACATATCCAATCACATATATGACGTTATTTATTTGAGTTATCGGGAATAAAATTTATAAAATTTCCCACTTTTTAGCAGATAACAAAGGATACTTTATAACATTACAACGGCTGAATGCCTCATATTTTGGCAATTTGTGCCGTTTTTAAATAAATAATATGACTATCGGGTAACATTAACAAAGTTCTTGTAATTTATAGATACACATGCAATTAACAGTCTGTCGAACAAACTTTCTCCAAAATACCTACGATTGACTTTGTAACAAAATTCATCTACATAGTCCTGGAAATACTTCTTTGATATCATATGATGTACTCCTAGCAAAGTTCGTTTAGCATTGCTTATCATTATATGAACCCAAGGCAATACTTTTCCAGCTTCTTTTGGCGTAACGACTTGAGCCTGATGTACCCAAACATGATCTTTTAAATTACTATAACTGCTATAATTATCGGTGCGTACAATAGAATTTGAGTCAATGTTCTCATCAACTTCGTGTTCTATTGTTTTTGCTTTCAAGTTATCCACGACAATCATTTTAACGTATCTAAATTTTGTTGGTTTCTTATGTTTCCCAGGTTTTGATACAGAGTGGATAGTTGAAGCCATGACCATTACGGTTGTTTGCCTCTGACTTCCTCTTCCTCTCTTTAATTTAACGCCTTTATCATCAGGATCCTTTTCTGTATCAACACTTTCAAAGAATCCTTCATCTAGCTCAACTACCTTATCCAGCTTATAATCTTGGTCTCTAACCCCCATGGTTTTTCTTAACTTTTGCAGCATAAACCAAACTGGTTCATAGTATTTATGGCCCAACTGTCTTTGGAGCTCTAATGCTGAAAAGGTTTTCTTTGTCCCTGTCAGCAAGTGTATGGCCAAAAACCAGTACTTGAATGGTAGTTTGCTAGCTTGCATTACAGTCCCACTACGAAGTGTGGTTCTGGTTTTACAAGTTTTACATTGGTATTGCCAAATGGTGCCAAGCCAATAGTGATTTTTGTTTCCGCACTTTCGGCAAATTACGCCTTCTTTGTCCCTTATTTCCTTAAACCGTTGTTTACAAGAGGTTTCGTCTGGAAAACTTTCAATGAAATTGATCAGATTCACGTCATAAAATTTTCCATAAGATAGCATCTTTATTTATCTTTACCGATACTCATTTAATTTAAAAGCTGAATTA
>CAISRK010000351.1 GCA_903887815.1 uncultured Bacteroidales bacterium
CGATGGGGTCAATTGCTATTTGAAACACATGATATTGAATCCGGATGGAACGGAACCGTTGATGGGAAATACTGTAATACTGATCTTTATTTTTTTGTTGCATCCTACGAAATACAGGAAACCAGGGAAGCAAATACAACAAGAGGAAGTTTTACCCTGGTCAGGTAATGTATATATCTAAATTACCAGCCAATATGCCGGAACAGCAGCAATTGGCCAAAATTTATTTATTTTCTTTAAAATAGCTTTTATCGGTTGAGGTCAACTAATCCCTACAAGAGGAGATATAATATTTCAGAAGGATAAAGTTCTGTATAGCGCACAAATACAGCATATTATAATTTATTGTGTGATACAAAAACACAAGCAGAACGTGACCAGAACAATTCAAAGCTGCTTTTTTTTGCGTCCCTGACTACTGCCTTAGGGTATGTCACAATATTATTTTTCTTATTTCTTATCACCTTTGTGCACCAAGAATGATTAATTTTAGAAAACTTTTTATAAGTTTGTAGGTTAAAACCAGACTGTATTTACCGGATCATGTAGAAATAACGTGTATTTAACGGAGAATACAGTAACATTTCGCTAAAAAGTGGTTATTCCTTCCCTTAAAAAGGGATATTGTATAAAACTCTTGAATTAAAACCATACTACTGACAATGAAAAAGCTTTATTCGCATTTTGGGAAAATATTTTTGGCCCTGGTTTATAGTGCTGTTAGTTTTGCTGCTAATGCGCAATCGTCTGCTACCTTGCAACCGGATCTTTCAGGGTATTGTGTTGGAGATATTGTAACAGTTCCTATCTATGTTACAGGGAATGGTGTTGGAACTTTATCCTTCCGTCTCGATTTTGATCGTACTGTGCTGTTAAATCCTTCAACTGCCGCACAACCTTTTTATACATTTCCTAGAGCAAACTGGACCGTTACTCACAATTGGGATAATGTGGCTGGAGTTACTCAGTCAGTTGATATGTATTATGCTGGATCCCTTCCGAACGGAGAAAATTTCAGCAACACAAGGGTTATTAATTTAATATACATTTACAACGGAGGTAATACAACTATTCACATCAGAAAATCACCGGAGGATGGAAGTCCTTTTAGCAGTATTTCAGATATTATAGGTGAAAATCTTACTCCTTTTACCTTTACAGACAACATGATATCTTCTGTTGGTTCTGCTGGAATTATCACCGGAACACCTGTTCTAACTCCTGGTGCGGCATCAGTGCCATACTCAGTTGCACCCATTTCTTCTGCTACCAGCTATATCTGGTCATATAGTGGCTCTGGAGTTACAATTAACGGAAATGGTAGTTCAAATATCACACTTGATTTTACACTTGGAGCTACCCCGGGCCAATTAAGCGTTTATGGTTCCAATTCATGCGGCAACGGGACTACTTCTATTTTGAATATAGCCCCTGTATACTCAACATTAACCTGGAATGGTTCACAAAGCACAAACTGGATTACAGCTAGTAATTGGACACCTAATCTTGTTCCTTCATCAACTAATAATATCATAATACCCCTAGTATCAAATCAGCCTATAGTCAACGAAGATGTAAGTACTCCTGCAACTTGTTATAACCTTACTTTGAATAGCGAGGCTTCACTCACAATAGCAGCCGGAAAGGCTCTAACTGTAGTTGGTTCAATTACCAATAATGCGGGTAATACAGGAATTGTTATTAAAAGTAATGCTGGTGGGACAGGATCACTTATTACCAGCAGCAATACCACTGCGACAGTTGAACGATTTATGACTGGTAGTGTCTGGCACCTTATTTCTAGTCCTGTTAGCGGGTTAAGTATTCCAACTTTCGTAAGTAGCCATGCCAGTTTAATACAAATGAATATCGCTAAATATGGATTAGGTCCTTATATAAACCTCGGTAGTAATCCCAATTGGGAACCATTTACAACAACAATGCTGCCGTATGTTGGTAATTTTATTGTGGCAAAAGGATATGAAATCTTGCTTAAACCTAGTGGCGGAACTGCTGCTTTTGCTGGAACTATAGTTGCCAACAACAAAGCATTTAGCATTACAACACCTGTACCCGGTAACAATTGGAACCTCGTGGGAAATCCTTTTACCGCCCCGATAAAAGCTGCAAATGTCGAAACAGGTGACTTTTTATCTACCAATGCTTCAAAATTGGATGATGCGTTGCAAGCCCTTTATGTCTGGAATGGGACAGGCTATTCAATAATCAATAATCTCTCTGGGTCATCGTATATTTCTGTTGGACAAAGTTTCTTTGTTAAGGCTAAAGCAGCCGGTACTCTTAATTTTAATGCCGCCATGCGTTCCCATACAGGTGCTCCTTTTTATAAAAACACCGAAACTGCCTGGCCGCTTATTGATCTTAAAGCAGATATTGGCGACAAAAGCAGTAAAACACAGATTTATTTTGTAACCGGTACTACCCCCGGTCTTGATCCCGGATACGATGCGGGAATGTTCGATGGTACCGGTTCCGGCAACTCGATCTATACCCATATCGAGGGCAGCGATGTTGCTTTTGGCATTCAAAGCCTTCCCGACAACGAGTACCGGAAAAATGCAATTTCGGTTGGTTTAAATGCACCTGAGGGAGTAACTGTTAATTTCACTTCCGAAACCAGCAACCTTCCTTCGTATGCACAGGTTTTCCTGCAGGACAGGGTAACAGGGACCGTAACACGCCTCGATACACCGGGTAGTTCGTATTCCGTTACACTTAAAGATGCCAGCACCGGAATAGGCAGGTTCTATCTTTATACGGCCCCGCTTACAGTTGGCAACGATCAGCTGAAAGAGGAAGTTTATACCATTATCCCGTTGCCAAAGGCAAACAAAATACGCCTGATCGGAACTTTCCCTGTAGGTTCGCAGGTTACCCTGTTTGATATGAACGGAAGGAATCTTGGTATGTCGAGGCTGACTAACAATGCAGAAAATGAAGTTCAGTTCGCTCCTGATGCAAACGGGATTTACATTGTGCGTATTACTGGCGGAACTACGGTGCTTAACCGCAAGATAACCTGGATGAGGTAAACCGGATGATTTCTTTTATGGTATTGCTGAACAAACAGTAAGGATAGCTCAATAGTTTAAGATAAACATAATACGGCACCATATATCATAAGTATATGGTGCTTTTTCATCCCGGTTTCTTTAGTTTCACAATATAATGTGGTGATTTTACGTCTTCAGTTAACAACGTTATTAAAATTCTCTTGAATATAATAAACGGGTTTTACCATATTTAAGTTGCTCTGTTTAAATTATCGCTAGGCTTTTTAAATACTTTTGTACCACTATTCAGGATACTTCTGGTTGAATTTACTGATGAAACTCCGCCCTGTAAAAGATGCTCCGGAGGACTTGAAGAACTTTTATTGAAATGAAATATTTTTCCCTGATCATCCTATGTGCAATTGCCTTTTTATCACTTACCGCGCATAGCCAGAAACGGGGACTTGCCTATGGATACAATTCGCCCCAGGACCTGGCAGTTCTTTCACCCTCGGTATCGTGGTGGTACAACTGGTCGGTGGAACCTGAAAGTACAGTTGCCGGTGTATATGGCAATTACGGCTTTGAGTTTGTTCCCATGACCTGGAATGGTAATTTTAACGAGACCCAGCTTCGCGGGTTCCTGGCAAACCACCCGGGAACAAAATATTTACTGGCCTTCAACGAACCTAATTTCCTGGCACAGGCCAATATGACGCCGACACAGGCCGCCGCCCAGTGGCCACGCCTCGAAGCCATCGCCACCCAGTATAACCTTAAAATTGTTTCACCGGCAGTTAATTATTGCGGCTCGTGCGTGCAGGAAAACGGGACTACCTATACTGATCCTTTCAAATACCTAGATGACTTTTTTACAGCCTGCCCCGGGTGCCGGGTCGATTATATTGCAACCCACTGTTATATGAATAATGTGAGTGCTTTGCAATGGTATATCGGGCAGTATAAAAAGTATGGCAAACCTATATGGCTCACTGAATTTGCCGGCTGGGAATCGAACGGCACGATTAAAACCCTTGATGACCAGATTAGTTATATGATAGGTGCAGTCGATTATCTTGAAACCGATACTTCAGTTTTCCGATATTCGTGGTTTATAGGTCGCGGAA
>CAISRK010000352.1 GCA_903887815.1 uncultured Bacteroidales bacterium
ACAGCAATATCTTTAAAGTTGCTATAGGATTATTAACTGATTACCTGGATTCCGTAGGAGGTTGAACGCTTTAATTCAAATAGAAATTAACACCAAATATTCGAGCTGACAGATCATTTTTATTATAAATGATTAATTATTAATGAAAAGATAGATATAATTTTACGCCTTGCGTTTCAAATTTTTCTATAAATTAATTTCTATTGACTAATTCCCGTTAAAGTGCGTACACTGCTATTCATCAGCCAGAATGCGAAACCAGCTTGAACAACTTCCGGAAATCTTTGGATGCTGCAACTCATGAGCATTGTAAACAATAATTGAGCTTAATTAATACTTCCCGATTGCTGTGAAATAAATCTGAAACCTTGTTACAAGCCTCGAATGTTTTTAATATGTGGATTATTGGTTTTTTCAATTGGATTTTTTTATAGATTTACAAATTCAATCGGGTAATCTGGCCCAGATAAACTGTTAATAAAAGGAAATATCCGATCATACCTTTGGTTCCCGGTTTTTATCCGTTTTCAGTAAGGGTGAATTTTGTTTGAAATTTTAACCGGATATCGTCTGGTTGATTGCATTGCAGGTTGTAAAACACATACCATGACAGTAAAATAAAAGAATGGCGGAGAAATTCAGATTCAGAAAACCCTTTTTATACAAATTACTGTATCTGTATGCAGGTTTCATGCACAGGTTATACTACCGAAGGATAACTGTTATTGGTATTGAAAAAATACCTGCAGGCACACCGGTTATTTTTGCCCCGAACCACCAGAATGCATTGATGGATGCATTGGCTGTTTTATATGCCACCCGTAAGCCGGTAGCTTTTATGGCCCGAGCCGATATTTTCAAAAAGCCAACGATGGCAAAGCTTTTGAAGTTTCTCAGAATTCTACCTATCTACCGGATCCGGGATGGTTATGGCGAACTTGGCCGAAACCAGGAGGTGTTCCAGTACACGGTTGATGTGCTGAAATCGAACCTGCCTCTTTGCGTGCTGCCCGAAGGGAACCATGAAGGCCAGAAACGGCTCCGTCAACTCAAGAAGGGTATTTTTCGCATAGCTTTCCAGGCCGAAGAGAGCACTTCCACCCCGCTTAATCTGAGTATAGTTCCGGTTGGCATTGATTATTCCGATTATTTTAATGCCGGGACCGATCTGACTATTGTTTTCGGAACGCCTATAAAGATAGCTGATTACCTCGCCAACTACCACGATAATGAAGCCCGGACAATAAATATTCTTGTGGAACTGCTTGCCGAAAACATGCGTAATGTAATGATCCACATCCCGGAAGAACATTACCAACTGGTTCATACCCTGAGTGAAATATATGAGCCCAATGTGTGGAATACCCGCAATACCAAACGGCATCCTTATAACAAACTGACCATCAAACAATACATAGTTCAGAAATTAACCGAATCCTTCGATAAAAAACCTGAGAATGTTGATATAATTGACCGTACGCTCAATACATACCTGTTTGATATTAAGAAAACAGGCTACACCGATACTGAACTCCAGCAAAATCCGCCAGGTTTTATCATGTTGCTTGCCGGAGTCGCCCTCAGTATTTTAGTGCTTCCTTTTCATCTGTATGGATTGCTGTTAAATTACCTCCCCTATAAAGCGACTGATCTGGCATCAGCCAAAATCAAAGACAAGCATTTTAAAAGTTCTGTTCAGTTTGGTATCGGTATCCTACTGCTTCCAGTGTATTACCTGATCGTAATTATACTTTTTTGTTTCCTTACCGATGGTTTAATGCTTAAAGCCGGATTCGGACTCTCGTTACCCATTTCAGGAATTTTCGCTTTTTATAATTTCAATCATCTGAAGATACTTGTCCAAAAGGTCAGGCTGTTCTTTTTCAGAACAACAAAGGGAGAACAGTACAAGTCACTTCTTGAAGAAAGAAACCAGTTAATCAATCTAATAAAAACCACCATTAACAATTAATCGTATGAAGAGATCTTTACTGTTTAAAGTAGTTTTTTTCGGATTCATGCTTATTCAGCTCTCGGCTGCAGCACAGGACGCAAAAGAAAAAAAAGAAGCTAAAATACCCACAGGACTTTCGTTCGGCGGACTTCCGATTGTTTCGTATGATTCCGACATGGGACTGCAATATGGCGCACTTGGCAGCGTGTACGACTATGGCGACGGGAAAAATTATCCTTCGTACCGGCAAATGATGAAGGTTGAAATTTCGCGTTATACCAAGGGATCCGGTACAAACCAGATTTTTTATGATGCTAAAAACCTTCTGCCACACCATTTGCGATTGACTGCCGATTTGAGTTACCTGACGGAAAAAGCGCTTGATTTTTATGGTTTTAACGGGTACCAGAGCAGATACAACAGCAATCTAACCGATGATAATTCATCCGATTACATTACACGCGTATTTTACCGCGATCTGCGTAAAATGTTCCGCTTCACAGCCGATGTGCAGGGGCAGTTATCAGGACCGCATCTCCGCTGGCTGGCTGGGTTTGGTATTATGAACATGAAAGCCGGCCGTGTCGACTTCGACGCGATCAATAAAAACAAGAGCGGGTCAGATTTGCTAACCGATACGGTTACACTTTTCGATAAATATGTCGGATGGGGAATTATAAGCGCTAATGAAAAGGACGGCGGAAGTGCCAATTTCCTCAAAGCCGGTATTGTATATGATACACGCGACAACGAAGCCAATCCCATGAAAGGGATGTGGAGCGAGGCTTTAATTACTTATGCACCGGGGTTCCTGTTCAATCCTGAGTTTTCATACGCCAAGCTGGTTTTAATACACAGGCAGTATTTTACTATCCTGAAAGATAAACTTTCATTTGTATACCGTATAGGCTACCAGGGAACAATTGGAGGCACTTCTCCTTTCTTCATGCAACCCTATATGCTCAGTTCTTATTCGTCGATCACTAAAACGGATGGCCTCGGGGGGGCTAAAACCTTGCGCGGAATCATGCGCGACAGGGTTGTAGGCGATGGTGTTGCCTACGGGAACCTCGAAGTTCGCTGGAAATTCTTAAAAACGCATGTTGGGAAACAGAACTTGTATTTTGCTCTGAACGGATTTTCCGATTTCGGAATGGTTGTGCAACAGATTAAAATCGATAAGACGAAGATAAGCACGGCAGATCAAAATAAATACTTTGATTTCAGCTTCGAAAAGGACAAGCTACATCCCAGTGTGGGCGCAGGACTTCGTATTGCTTTGAACGAGAACTTCATCCTTGCCATCGATTACGGTTTCTCAACCAACAAACAGGATGGACTGAAAGGGCTGTATATTAACATAGGGAATTTATTCTAGGCTTTATTACTAGGACTGGTAAAAGTTGAGGTCAAAGGGCACAAGGCAAAGGTCGAAGTAAAAATTCGCTGCTTTAGGTTTTCATTCATAGCTCCAGCGATCAGAAAGTTGCCTGCCTTTTTTCCCGGTGCATATTAAACCGGGTTAAATTAACCTAAAGAAGTGCCTTTTATACCTTAATAGTTTAAAGCCTATCTGTTTTTTAAGAAAAAGCAAAGGTAATCTGTCGGAAAACATAAAGCCCCTGAATCATAGCTGATTCCGGGGCTTATTCATTTCGAAATAGTTTTCCTTAGCTCCCTATATCTGGCGGAAAGAGCCCTTGCATTGAAGTTGGTTCTGGTACAAGCAGGTTCTCATGTACATGTAAACAAGCATCAGTTGTTCCACAACAAATACCACTCAGAGAGCAGCCGCTTACTATTTCTTCGATTTACCCTGGTTGGCAACTTCATCCATAAGTTTTTTAATCACTTCGGGGTCGCCAAGGAAATAATCTTTTACAAAATTGAGATGATCATCGAATTCGAAAACATACGGAATACCGGTAGGCAGGTTCAGGCTAACGATATCCTCGTCGCTTATTCCTTTTACATGTTTTATAACTGCACGCAGGCTGTTGCCATGAGCTGCAACAAGAACCTGGTCGTGTTTATGCAATGATTCGCGGATTTCGTTTTCCCAATACGGCACCATGCGGTTTACTGTATCCTTGAGCGATTCGGTCACCGGTGCTTCGTTACCAATGGCTGCATAACGCGGGTCGAGGCGCGGATTGCGCGGATCGTCGGCAGCAAGTTCAGCAGGAGGAATGTCGTAGCTGCGTCGCCATACAAGCACCTGTGCATCGCCGTATTTTTCAGCAGTTTCGGCTTTATTGAGGCCCTGCAGGTTTCCGTAATGTTTTTCGTTTAAGCGCCAGCTTTTCTCGACCTGTATCCACATCAGGTCCATTTCTTCGAGAACAAGATTGAGCGTTTTTATAGCACGTTTCAGGTAGGAAGTATAGGCAAGACGGAAATCGAAACCGTTTTCCTTCAATACTCTCCCTGCATCTTTAGCTTCGCTGATGCCGCGTTCCGATAAATCGACATCTGTCCACCCGGTAAACCTGTTCTCTTTGTTCCATTCGCTTTCGCCATGGCGAAGAAGTACTAATTTTTTCATATTTTGTGATTTTATTTTTATAATTATCTGAATGTCAAATATATCTATTTTTATCAAATAGTTTTCAAATATACATTTTAATACGGTGCAGTGCAATTAGTTGGTGATTTCAATTGGATATTTTGCCAAATAGTATGTAATTTAGCGGCCTTACCGTTGTACATGAACTTAAACTCCTCCCCTTTCTGGTTGCGTGCTCTTTTCCCGAAAGGGCTGGTATGGAGCATCCCGGTAAACAGGCCTGAGATTTTTCTTACGTTCGACGATGGTCCTGTGCCTGAGGTAACCCCGATGGTTCTTACAATCCTGAGGAAATACAATGTGAAGGCAACATTTTTCTGCGTGGGCGAAAATGTTCAGAAGTACCCTGAAATTTACGAAATGCTTGCTAAAGAAGGTCATATTACCGGCAATCATACATTTCACCATATAAAAGCATGGAAAATGCCCCACAGCGACTTTTTATCTGAAGTTGAACAATGCAGCCTGCTGGTTAAAAGCAGGCTCTTCAGGCCTCCGCACGGGCAGATTAACAGGAAATTAGCACGGCTGCTTCACCCTGATTACAAAATAATTATGTGGAGTGCCCTTTCGTGCGATTATGACATGAAACTCAGCGGCATCCAATGCCTTACCAATGCAATTCAACATACTTTCCCGGGTGCTATCATTGTTTTTCACGATAGCATTAAAGCCCGCGAACGAATGCTATATGCGCTACCATTGTATATTGAACATTGCCTGGGAAAAGGATATTCCTTCAGGACGCTTGAATAACCAGCAACAATACCAAATCAGGGTTTTAAATCTCTGATCCTTAATCCACGTTCAGCTTTTCGCTTATTTCGGCCATAGCTTCGGTAAAGGAAAGGTAATCATCGGCTTTATACGATGAGACTGAAACCTGGAATTTACGGTCCGGGTTTCGCGTTTTAATAACAAAGTACTCTTCTCCCCTTATTTCTCTACGGGTAAAGGAAGTAATATCCTTCACCATAAAACTAAAATCACCGGGGCTGAGAAAATTAGAGCTATCAAATTTCAGGCGTATCTCATCCCTGTAGATACTTAAAATTGCTGCCGGATAAACCCGCAAAGCAAGCCACACACTGAATGAAATCAGGCAGGCCAGGAAGGCAAAAATGATAAACAAGAGTTCCCATTCTCCCAATGGCTGGAACCTTTGCATCAACAGGATAAACGGAGCTATCGACAGGCATGGCAATACTATGGCCAGCACTACTTTGAAATTACTTCCGTAACGGATATTAAATTGTTTCTCCATCAGGGTTCAGGCGTTTAAAACTGTTTTATTCTTAAGCGAATATTAAATGTTAATCACTTCCTGCCAGATAACCAGCATGAGTATATTCTATAATGGAGTAGCATCGATGTAGATTCTCTTCAAAATAGTTCCAAACAGAAGGGAGTCGTACCACATACAATAAAACCGCTGGGCATTAAACCAGGTAATTCCATCCCTGTTATCATCATGGCGGTCGTAAGGATCTGCAAAGATGATAACATCGTCCATAGGATCGACGGTATTGCGCGTGTCGTAGCCTATTACAAGTACCCAGTGGCCTCCCCAGTCGCTCCATTCGATCAGTACAGGAATTTTATTTTTAAGGTTCTCCCTGAGCATTTCGATAGTGCCTTCCTGTTTCCAGGATGAGTTAAACCCGTGTTTACTAAGCCAATCGTTCATTTGTGCCGGACTGGTACCGGTAGTAGTGCTTGTTCCCATTTCTGAGGCAATGGTCATCTCGTCGCCTTCCTTTCCATAGAAATGCAGGAGTGAAATTACCGCAGCAGGGCCGCAGGTGTATTCGGTGGTTTGCTGATACGATTTTACACTGAGGAACGTCTTGCCAGGTGATGGAATGCCGGTAACATTCTTTACATAATATGCAGTTGTATCAGGCTGTTCATTCTGGTGCCCCAAGCTATCGCCTTTCTGGCAGGCTGTTAAAAACAGCAGCCAAAAGGGAAGGGTAAAGGTTTGCAGGGTAAATTTTCTCATATTTCTTATGCTAGAATACTTTTATAACAGCTGCCGGTCATTAATTAAAAAGCAACATTGGTCAAACCAGCCTGACTCCTGATAGGCTTGTAGCACGGGCAGCATTTTATCATTTTACAAGTGTTGTTTGCTTTGCCCAAAGATAATAAAATGGAATCAGATCCTGCCAATTCCGTGTTCAATATCAGCCAGCACTTTAAATCGGTTGAATTATATGCCATTTATGCCATAACTCCTGAAAATAATTTCAAGACCAACTCACCTTAAGTTCCTAGAAATTGGGATTCAATCATAAATCTTTTGATTTTAGATGAAAGAAAATAAATAGATTTTATTCCTTATCTTAATTACATTGCCGTTGAAACTATATTCTCCTAAGCATGTCTAAAAAAGCACAGGGCAAACTAATGAATATTCAAAAAATGACTGGCAGATCATTTAGTGCAGCTGTTTGGATAGCAATAAACTGGCAGTGTATACCGGCTGAATCCATTCAGTTTAAGTCGCAGGAAAAAGAACTCTCATTCCTTTTAGCGATGCCATGTTCTATATCATTTCGGGCTTTATCATCGGCCTAACCATTAAATATTACCCGATTCCTATACTGGGGACCACAGATTTTATAACGGATGTCTGGTATTCAGTTGTCTTTAAGATAATCCTCCTGCTGGTTGTACCTGCAATAGTTTACTTCGGCTGGTGGCGCTATACCATGAAGGATTTATTGCTCGGTATAAGTGCTAATCCTAAAAATAGTATGGCAACCGCTATCCTTGCTTCTGCCGGTTTGCTACTGAATAGTGGTCACCTGGAAATCATCAGGGAAAGTCTTGGAAATTTTACTGATTCTCCATCCCGCCTGGCCGTGGGTATTATAATACCCTTGTTTATTGCAGCGATTCCTGAAGCGTTCTTTTTCTGTGGTTTCCTTCAAACACGCCTCGAAAAAAGGTAGAACCGCACGACCGCGATTATGGTCTCGACTTTGCTTTATGCAGCCTGGCACCTGCCTAGCCGGTAATTACCCGCAAATGGTGCCGAAGGACAGGCAGGAAATTGGGGGCAGGTCCTTTTGCATACCGGCATACCGGTTTTTATAGTCGGTACCTTTTGGGCAATCCACTGGAGCCGTTAAAGGAATATAGCGTTGTTGGTTCTAACACATTGGGCCATTGATATGCTGCCATCGGTAAGTTCCTATTTTAAGATGCCGACCTAGGTAAAGAATTCCGTTGACTTTTCGGATCTGTTTCCCAATTACCTGCTCACAATAAATTTCCTGGTTATGCTGCGGCCTTCGTATATAATGCGAAAAAGGTACGTTCCCGGTTTCAGATTGCGGGTATCAAGTTCAATCCGGTTTTCATCCTGTAATTTAACCGGTACCAGTGCCTGTTTCCCGTCCATGGCAAGGATTACTGGAGTATTAATTTTACCCAGATTGTGCTGTATATTAAGAAAATCGCGCGCCGGATTTGGCATCAGCGCAAGTTGTTTACCTGCTGGCAGATCATTGTCGACGGACAATATTAAATTGTTAGCCGATACAATCCACTGGTGCGGATCGAATTGGGCAGAATCGATTACAAAGCCAGGGTTGAGTGAAAAGGACTGCCCAGAGAAAGTATTATTAAATACAATTGAGGTATCGTGGGTGCCTCCAAAAAACCGGATCTGGACCGGCATTTCGAAAAAACTCACTGATGGATGCGACTGTGTCTGGTAAATAAAAAGTGTAGTCGAGTGATCAGGAAGTTGCTGTGCGATATGGATTGTGTAGCTCGGGTATCCCTGGCCTGTAAACCAGTCGGCAAAAAAACCAGTTAGATCGCGCCCTGAAGCTGTCTCCATATGGGCTTTAAAGTCGGAAGTCCGGGCAAATCCATTCCGCAAGGCCGGATCCTGCAGGTAGCTCCTCATCCCGGCAAAAAATGCATTATCCCCAATAATCCAGCGTATCATATGTAGCATCATTGCCCCTTTACCATAAGAGAGACGTTCATCGAAAATATGGTCTTCGTTAGTTGTATCGGAACAATAAACCGTTCCTCCCGGTTCGGTGCACACAAATGATATCACGTTATGCTTCCATATTTCCCAATAAAACCCGTTGAATAAATGTTCGTATGACAATCCGGTACAATACGATGCAAAACCTTCATTTAACCATATATCATGCCACGACCCGCAGGTAATCATATCGCCGAACCACTGGTGGGCAAGTTCGTGTGTAATTATTTCGCTGTTAAAGGCTCCTTTACCGAGGAACGTCATAGTTTGGTGTTCCATACCTCCACCCCAGGCAAACTCGCATTGACCATACTTTTCGTCCCAGAACGGGTAGGGTTCAAAAAGATCTTCGAACAAAGCCATGCTTGGCAATACCGTGGCAGCATTTACACGGAGCGATAAGGAATCTTCGGGGTAAACATAATTCAGCACCTGCAGCGAATCATTCCCCCTTACATAATAATCCGAGAAGCGTGCATAATTGGTCGATGCAATAGCTATAAGGTACGATGCAATAGGGAACCTGTGCTTCCAGTGTGCAACCGTGAAATAGGTTTCGTAAGGCAACTCGCTTACAAGTATGCCGTTGCTCCCTGTATGGTATCCTTTCGGGGTAACCACGTACATATCGATTGAATCGATTTTATCCGTGAGGTCGTTCTTCGAGGGCCACCAGTCGGCAGCACCATAAGGCTCCGACAAAGTCCACATGGCACCCACACCGTTGTGAAATGTGGTTCCATAGGAGCCGAAGCCTGAGGTTGTGGGATTGCCATGATAGTAAACCGTAACCGAATCCATTGCCCCTGCCGGTACAATGCTGTTGAGGGTGATTGTAAGCAGCCGGCCTGCATGAACAAGCGTACATTTCTGATTCTTATGAAAAGCCGAATCGGCCGACATATCCGTTGCAAATTCAAACTGTATGTTTCCAATGGGCGAAGGTTTGGCAACAAAATACGATGTAACCGAACCGCTGATATATTTCACCGCCGGATCGGTAAACAGGAAAAACCTGTGGTATTTCAGGTCGTAATTATTTTGAATGAGCGGTGTATGCGGAACCCTGAGTTTTGCGTAAGCCTGTTTTTCGCCCGCCGACAGCAGTCCTATACTTGAAACAGTAGGTGAATGCTGGGCATAAATACCTGTTGCTGTTGCCAATAAAAGCAGTATTGTAAGAAAACGCTTGGTTAATGTAATCATTGAATGCTTGTTAAGAAGGTGTTATCAGAGCATAAAAACAAAAAAACAGAGGCAATGTTTGTAAAACAGTAAAAGGCCAGGCACAAAATCACCACAGAATTGGCACGAATTCCAGCCTATTTGACCGGGGGGGGGCGTTTCCTCAGACGCGGATATAACAGGGCTATAGCAATTATAAGCAGGATAAGCCACCATATACTGAAAAGGAATATGATGAAATCCTTCAGGTAGTCGAAACCGGTTTGCACTGCGTTCCAAAGGCGCGCGAAGAAACCCGGTTCAAAAGACCTGATATTTTTTTCGTTGGCAACCAGGCTGTATTTAACCGATTGCCTCTGGTACATCAGTATTGAAATTGTGCTGAACTGTATCTGGTCTTTCAGCGTCAGGTTCGAAATCAAAGCCTGGTCGGCTGCTTCCTGGCTGTTGAGCAGGCTTTCGGCAGCCGAAGTTACATCCGCCCCTTTGCTGTCTTTGTTATCAACCACCTTCGACAGGCGCTGGTCGTGTTTTTGGGCACGGATCTGGGCTAAACGATTGGACAGTATATCGAGTGCAACATCCTTTGCATTTATAATGCGGTAATCGAGGAACTCAATCAATGGTGCGATTTGCTTCAGTGTAGTATCAAGTAAAATATTTGGCACCCTTAAAGTCATTGTATTATTAATGGTAAAATGAGTGATAATTAGGGTTGAGTCGGCGGTCACCGATTTATTATCCTCGTAATTCAGGTCGGAAGTAAGGTTCGAATAGGCTACAAAGCCGCCATTAAGTCGAATGATATCTTCAACCTTATACGTTGCCTTAACTACATCGGGCACGCGGAACTTTAATTCGGCTGTGCGGATAAAACTCCGGCTGGTATCGGAACCTTTCTCCACTGCGGCAGATGAGGAAATGGCTGATGCCGGTTCGGATGGAGCAGGAGCAAACGCTGTATCAGTTGTAACAACCATTTCATCTGCTGATTTACCGGAAGATGCAGAGCTTTCGGCCTTCTTCTCCCGCGCCGGGCCGCAACTCATTATAAAAACAAAACACAGGAAGATTGCTGGAAACCACTTTTTCATATGCCTGAACGTTTGAAAACTGATTATTTTGAATGGAGTGAATTTCAATTGAAACTCAATGTTGTATACATTATTGCATGAGTTCAAATTTAGGGAATAAAATCACATCCGGGTGAAAGGACTACAGGATAAAGCAGGCGATGCCCGCTTTGGTATAGAATTCCCTCTCAGGCATCCTCCGGCACCTACATTTAATTCTGATTGACCCCGCCATGGGCCAGAAGACGCACCAGTCTGGAGGGTAAAACCCTACAAGGGTTTTGAACCTTTGAAGGGTTCCCGGCGACTCTGGGAATATATAGAAGGAAAAATATGCCGCATGCATCAGAAGGCATGGCGCGTGCAAATGGAGAGATCAATACCGGAAAAGATGAAATAACTTAAGATACTGTTGAAAGTCTCTGAAAACTAATCTTCCACGACAGTTATCTTTTCCGTTTTTGCTTCTTTTCCAAAATTATTGATCCGGTCATATTCGTGGCATTGGTGCATAAATGCCTGCAGTCGCGAATCGATATTGGTAGCCTCCTGTCCGTCGTAAGCAATGTTTTCCCATGGAATGTTGTTATGGTCTTTCCGGAACAGGTTGCTTACCGATGCTACCAACGTTCCAGGCATACAGGTGAAAGGCATAATATAAATAATCCCCGAAATATTTGCCTGTACAAGACCGCCTGCGGTACCGAAAGCGGCCACCGGGTCGCCATCGTAATCCTTATGAATATAAGGTGCACTCCTCCTGATCATCTCCTCCAGTTCGATTTCAGTTTCCATTTCAACGAAATTCTTTACTGAGTTTTTCAGGATATTCCCGGTATAGTGCTGCCCCCACTGTTGGATTTTCGACTTAAACAGCCCCTTGATGTCCTCTTTCCACAGGCTGTCGCGCCAGTAGCGATAGGATGAATATACAAGCCATTCACCGAAAGGCGCCATAATGGTTTCAGCTCCGAGAGCTTCCAGTTTTTCGACCAGGAAGGAGCTGCAATACGGGTTATCGCGCATAAAGGTTTCGCCTACTATGGCAACAACAGGCTTGCGTTTGCTTTCAATAAGCTCCAGCTTGCTGAAGGCTTTTCCTGCATTTTCGAGCGTTGCGGGTAAGGTCCGCGAACCATGTTCGATTGATTCAATTACTTTCAGCAGCCAGTATTGGTACAAATCATTGGCTGAGCCCTTCACTTTTTCGTAGGGCCGTTTCTCCTGCACCATCTTTTTAAGCAGATCCGTTGCCACAATACCTTTCCATGCGTTGAGCCGGAACTTGCCCGACTTCCCCGGCGCTATTTCGGCATACGCATTATCGTTGGTCGGCGTTAGGATTTCGGCTTCGAAGAATCCAAGCCGATCGAAAATAATTCGGTGAAGTTTGTTATAATCCCCGAAACGGCAGGGTCCGTTATGGTCGGGCATAAAGAAGGTCATTTTTGAAGGATCGGCGCCCGGTTCCTGCAGTTTCTTTACAAAACTTCCCAAAGTGGCGATAAAAGGAAAGCATTCCTGGCCGTTGGTCAGTTTACGTGCAATTTCAATTTCGTATGCCCCTGGCATTGGAAGCACCTCTGCCTTAATTCCGCATAACCTCGACGAAGCAGCTATAGCATGCACCGTATCGCGGGCATAAGGAATATACAATGTGCGTCCTTCGACTTTGTTAGTGGTATTATGAATGTATTTGGGTTCAATCTCCCTAGAGCCGCTAACTTTCAGGTAACCCTCGAGGCTGTCAAGAAAGGCTTCGAGGCGGGTAACCAGGCCGGCATCGGCACTGTGTTCGTCAACTTCGAGATGCAGGTAAGGTTTGCCTTTCATTTCGTCGCGCACATAATGCGTAATAAAGGAGTCAGGTCCGCAGCGGAAATTCCCGAGGAAAACTCCAAAGAGCCTGTCGTCCTTGCGGATCAGTCGGCTGGCAGCCAGTATCTTCTGGCCGTTTGGCCAGTACATCATTTTATAGTCACCGAAAATATTTTCCTGGTATAAAGGTAAAAAATCGAGAGGAATCGGGATGGTATCGAGGTTGATGAGTTTCTCCACCAGGCGCAGGTTCAGCGAAGGATCGCCGGTATTGTAAGGACGCCCAAGGATAATCATCGCTTTTTTATCATTTGGAAGGTTATCGAGGATGCCGCGTCCGCGCGATTGCAATACAGCTTCGAATGCCGATTGTTGCAGATCGGCTTTTTGAATGGCTTTTAAGGTCCTCGATTTTGTAATTCCAAATTTCTCCTTCATGAAAAGTGCCAGTTCCTGGTTCAGAACCCTGCCGAAAAACCGGAAATGCAGTGTCGGGGTCAGGAATTTGTCCTTAATTGCAGGATCGGTAAATGCGCTGCGCAACATAAACGGGTAGGTCTGTATCCAGGGACAATTGGGATTGTTGGTCGGATTGGCCTTGGTGCCCTTGGAATTTACAATAAACGGAAGGAATATAAAATCAACTTTCTTTTCGAGCAGGTTATCCACATGGCCGTGAATAAGTTCAACCGGGAAGCAGGTTTCGGCAACCATCAGTTCGAGCGACTTTTTGGTAAGCTGGTAGTCGGTAGGATCGGAAAGCACAATGCGGAAATCAAGTTCGGCAAAATAATTGCGCCAGAACGGGAACTGCTGCCAGAACACCATTAATGCACGCGGAATGCCAACCGTTATGCGGCCATCAGGAGCTTCTTCGCGGTAGTCACCCATAAGGTAGTGAAGACGCTCTTCAAAATAATTCGGGATATCCTTTCCCTTCCCTTTACGTTCGTCAACTTCATACAATTCGCAGCGACCGCCGTAGAAAAGAGGTTTTTTCTCCCCTCCTATCTTGACCTTTTGTATTTCGCAGTTGTTGGAGCAGGATTTACAGGTAAAGCTGTCGATCGTAAAGGGCAGCTCACTTACGTGAAAGCCTTTGAATCGTGACTTCTGGCCTTCGGACATAGCCTTTTGTGCCAGTATTGCTGCTCCGATAGCACCGGTAACGTCGAAATGAGGAGGAATAATGATCTGTTTGCCTGTAATTTTTTCGAAAGCTGCTACTACTGATTTATTATTGGTAACACCTCCCTGGAAGAATATTTTATTTCCTATGGGTTTATCGCCAACAACCTTTTGTATATAATTCTGCACAATGGAATAGGCAAGACCGCCAACCAGGTTATCTTTATCGGCACCCCGCTGCTGGTGCGAATTAAGGTCCGACTCCATAAAAACAGTGCAACGGTCGCCCAGGCGTACCGGCCTCTCGGCCGACAGGGCGAGGTCTTCAAATTCCTTAATAATATTGATATTCAGCTTTTCCGATTGTTCTTCGAGGAATGAGCCTGTTCCGGCTGCACATACCTTGTTCATTTCGAAATCTACGATCACTCCATCCTGTATTGAGATGTATTTCGAATCCTGCCCGCCAATTTCGAAAATGGTATCTACAGTTGGATCGTGATCGATAGCAGCTGTAGCCTGGGCTGTAATTTCATTACGGATAAGATCAGCCCCAATAAAGTCGCCGATCAGATAGCGGCCCGAACCCGTAGTACCGGCAGCAACAACTTCAACATCGGCGCCAATTTCGTCGAAAATTTCCTTCAAACCCCGCTGAACGGCATTCAGTGGCTTGCTTGCTGTTGGCAGGTACCTGCGTGCCACCACGTTGTGATCAGCATCAATCAGCACTACATTGGTGCTCAGCGATCCGATATCAACACCTAATGCAACCTTAATCTTTTCACCTGCGACTTTCTTTACTACTACATCTTTGTTGTATGTGGCGCAGGATTGCACGAGTTGGTCGTGCGAAATATTTTCATATTCCTTGTTCAGCAGGTAAGTGTCAAGCTCTTCAAGACCTTTGAACGGAGCAATATCCTCTCTTCCGTTCGATAGAATATGGTAAAGAGCCCCGATAGCTCCCATCGAAGCATGGTATTCGGGAACTATAAACTCCTCTTCCGTAAGTTCGAACACTTCCCTGAAAGCCCTTACCATACCAGCATTGGCTGCCACTCCTCCCTGGAAAAGGAAGGGCGCCTTGAACTTTTTGCCCCTGCCCAGATTGCTTTTGAAATTACGGGCAACAGCAAAGCACAAACCTGCAACAATGTCATGTAAAGGCGTTGCAATCTGCTGGAGGTGTATCATATCGCTTTTGGCAAAAACACTGCACCTGCCTGCAATCCGCGGAGGATTTTCGGACAAGAGCGCCAGTTTGCCAAATTCGATTTCAATCGGAACGCCAATTCGTTTTGCCTGCTGATCGAGGAATGAGCCGGTGCCGGCGGCACAAAGGCTATTCATGGCAAAGTCCGACAAGCGGGAATGCCCGTTATCCGTTCCGTTTTCCATAAGGATCAGTTTGGAGTCCTCGCCCCCCATTTCAATAATGGTGCGGGCCTGTGGATAAAGAACGGCTGCCGAGGTGGATTGCGCCACAATCTCGTTGATAAAAGCCCCACCTATCAGTTCGGCAGCCTTTTTGCCACCGCTGCCTGTAAGAGCAATGCAGCCGATATTTTCACTCCCGTATTTAGCGGCAATTTCCAAGACGATGTTTTTAAGAACATTAAACGGACGCCCTTCGCACCAGGTATAATGGTTTTCCAGAATCAGCCTGTCATCATTCATCAGGACTGTATTCAGCGAAATGGACCCAAGGTCCAGGCCAATATGCATTTTTGGCTTATCAGTGTATAAAGAGTCTTTCATAGTCTATGTAATTAAATATCCAATAAGTGGCAAGTGAATGACAAATTGGGATGCAGCTTATCCCGAGTTGAAATCAGCAATAGCTTTGCCTGATTTTAAGCACTTGTTCAGCAAAGATAAGGTTAGAATTATAGGAATACAATGTTTTGAATAATTTAGAGGCCGTCTAAATTTTAGTATATTTTCCTTTCAGGCTGTTCGGACTGCTGGCCCTTATAACGCGGAGGCTTTATCCGGACTAAAAAACAGAATAATGAAAAAAATAATACTGTTAATAAAAACAAAATCCGGATTGCTTAAATCAACTTATAGCAGAATACCAGGCGCCGGGAGATCGGAATAGCTTATTTATTTTATATTCAATTGATTACACCTCAAGTAAAGATCAACATGGTGATGGTTTTCAGTTTTTTTTCACTGTTTTTAAAATACCCGGGATCGAATAACAAAGGATAAAACGAGCTGGGTATTGCTGTACTCTTGTGCCGTATACGTTCGGAGGTACTTTCAAGAGAATGAGTGACAATATAGTCTAATTTTAATGCAGCCGGATGGTCCAGGAAGTGTCCGGCTAGCCGATATGGCAGCATGATACCTAGTTATGCATTAATCGCTGCTTTTCCAACAGGTCCGGAAAATTAATTCCGGATACGTTAATTATTCCCAAATTACCGATTTCAGCCACCTCTGCTGCAGTGGGTAGGAATGAAGATTTTAATTACTCCCCGAATTTTTCGCATCTTTGCATTTGCTAATTATTTGTATTTATGCCTAAAGTCCTGCACAACTATGTCAGATTTACTTTGAGGATACTGATACCATCTATGGTGGCTGTATACGTAATGTCGTGTGCCACGATTGTTTCGCCTACAGGTGGCCCAAAAGATATTACTCCGCCTAAACTGGTATACTCTGAACCCCGGAACCTCTCTACCAATTTCAGCGGGAATAAGCTCATCCTGAATTTTAATGAATACGTAAGTTTAAAGACTCCTGAAAAATACCTTCTTATCTCACCTCCGTTAGCCCCATTACCTGAAATTAAGGTGAAAGGGCATTCGGTGGTTATTAAAATCGAGGATTCGCTGCGCAGCAATACTACGTATAACTTTTACCTCGGAAATGCCATTGTTGATTTAACCGAGGACAACCCTGTCAGGAATTTTAATTTTGCATTTTCGACCGGTCCGCAAATTGACTCCCTCAGCCTTTCGGGGAATGTTACGGAAGCTTTTACGCGTATGCCGGTGAAAGGCGCGCTTGTAATGCTTTATAACGACTTCACCGATTCGTTGCCGATGAAACAAATTCCTACCTATGTTTCGAGAACAAACGATGATGGAAAATTCATGTTTAACAGCCTGGCAGCCGGCAAATACCGTGCAGTTGCCTTACTCGATGGCAATAACGATTACAAATACGACCTTCCTACCGAATTGATAGGTTTCAACGCTGATTCCGTGCAGCCCTATTATATTCCCGAATCACAAAAGGACACTGTTTCTTCCCCTAAGGATAGCCTGAAAATTGCCAATCCGGCCATGCTCTCGCTGAATCTTTTCCCTGAGCCCGATTCAACGCAACGCATACTCAAGAGTGTGATGGTATCGAAAGACAGGCTTGCTGTTTTCTTTCGTTATCCAACAAAATCGCCTTCTTTCCGGGTCATAAACCTGCCTGATTCCCTTCCCTGGTCGCTACGAGAGTGGACGAACAACAACGACACCCTGAATGCATGGCTGCTGAATAAGCCAGATACCCTGAAACTTGAAATCGCCGACCGAGGTTTGGTGATCGATACCATAAATATGTCTACCTCAATGAAGGTTGTAGGTAAACCAAGAACAACTACAACTGAGACAAAACTGAAGTTTACAAATTCGGCTATGGGCGGAAAACTTGAATATGGCAAGCCTTTTATTTTAACATATTCAAACCCGGTGAAATCGTATATTCCGGATTCGCTTAAGCTGAAAATCATCGCCGGGAAAGATACATCGTTTGTAAAACCAGTTGTACAATTCACGGATAGTATTCATCGTCACTTGAAGATAAATTACAAGTGGGACGCTAATTCACGTTACGATTTGTACCTTCCGAAAGGATCATTCACCGATATTTACAGCGACATCTGCGATTCGACTCATATACTTTTCGGAATGCGGCCTGTTGATGAGTATGGTACATTTTCGGTCAGGATAAACCGTAAGGATAATACTTATCCGGTAATTATCCAGTTGCTTACTGATAAGGGAGCCGTGGTTGACCAGCGGATTGTAACTACCGGGAAGGATGCCGATTTCGGGTTACTACCGCCAGCTACGTACGGACTGAAAGCCATATTGGACAGAAATGCCAATAGTCGCTGGGATACCGGGAAATTCTTAAAGAAAATCCAGCCCGAAACGGTACTAATTCACCCGAAAAAATTCGAGGTACGAACCAATTGGGAACTGGAAGAAACATGGGATTTGTAAGCCCTGAAGGCAATCCTTGCCAGGAAACTAATTCAATAGTTTTACTGGGCTTCGTTGCATTTGTTGATGCAGGTAATAATATCGAGAAGCGTACTGTTTTTCAGCGAATAATGAATCTGCTTACCGTCGCGCTTCGAAGCCAGGATACCTTTGCTTTTTAGAATATTAAGGTGATGTGATGCGGCAGCCTGTTCTATACGCAAAGCTTCGTATATCTCGGTAACATTAAGTTTCCTGTTGTTGTTTAATAATTCGATAATGGCAATACGCATAGGGTGAGCCATGGCGCGCAGTTTACTTGCAGCAGCCTCTAATTTTACGATATCAAGTTTCAAAGGTTCAGTCATTTCAGTATATTTTTTTTACAAAAGTATAAATAAATACATTACCGCATCGTAAATATGTAAATTTATTCATTTGTTTTTAAATATTTTATTTTACCCTGTTTTTCAACAAGTTAAATAATCAATTTACCATATTCCCGGCAATTTACATTCTATAACCTGTATGTTTTATTCCCGTGAAGCAAGAAATCAGTCCATTAGCTATACAAACAACCCTGTAAAAGAAAACTTAGTCCCGTCAAAAAGCCCTTTGTCGCTGAGTTTAAGTTCAGGAATTACAAGTAGAGCCATAAACGAAAGCGTCATAAAAGGGGCTTTCAGTGTGCCACCGAGATTAACAGCTTTTGCATTGATAAATTCATATTTCCCGGCAACCTGGTATCCGTTCAGGGCAGCCATCAGTCCGGCAACTGGTAAAGGCAGTATATCGAGAGTCTGCCCGTCGGTAACAGCAATACCACCTTTGTTTTCAATCAGGCTGTTAATCGCAGTGACCATATCGGCATCATTTGTGCCAACACAAATAATATTATGACTGTCGTGTGCCACCGTGGAGGCCATTGCCCCATGTTTAAATCCAAATCCCTTTATAAACGCAATTGCAGGTTTCGAAGGCTGGTAGCGATTGATCACCGTGATTTTCAATATATCATTCCCAACATCGCTTACAACCTTGCCATCCAGAACCAGGGGGTTAACAAATAGCTGCCTGGTAAGAAGATCGCCGTCGTAGGCTTCAATAACTTTTAACTTTCCGGGTTCGGTTCTAATTTCAAGATCAGGTACCGAGATTTTTGAGGCAAGAAAATGGTTAGGTGTTCCATATGTAAAAGAAGGTAAAAGTGTTTCGCCTTCCTGAGCCACCAAAATACCGTTTATAAATGTTTTTAAAACGACAAAAGCATCCAGATCATTCACAATAACGAAATCGGCGGGGTCGCCGGACTGTAGCAGCCCATTATCAAGATTATAATGCTTTACAGGGTTTAAAGTGCAGGCACGGATTACATCCATCGGCTTATGACCAGCTTTAATCGCCCTTGCAACCAGCAGGTTAATATGCCCGGTTACAAGCTCGTCGGGGTGCTTGTCGTCGCTGCAAAACATCACCTTTTCGGGATGGCTTGCCAGTAAGGGAACCAATGCATCAAAGTTACGGGCTGCGCTTCCTTCGCGGATAAGAATATGCATTCCTGCATTTATTTTATCAATTGCCTCGGCAATAGTGGTGCATTCGTGATCGGTGGTGATTCCTGATGCGGCATATTTTATTATATTTTCGGAATCCAGGCCGGGAGCATGACCGTCAATAGGCTTATTGTGCTGTTTTGCGTAGGCCAGTTTCTGGTGTACTTCCTCATCGCCATATACAACACCGGGGAAATTCATCATTTCCGATAGGTAATAAATATCATCTCTCTGCAGTAATTCGTTAATCTGCTCAGCATTTATATTGGCTCCTGATGACTCGAAACCGGTTGCCGGCACACACGAAGGAGCTCCGAAGTAAAATTTGAACGGAGTCAGGGTGCCATTCTGTATCATGAAATCGATACCTTCCATGCCCAACACATTGGCAATTTCATGCGGATCCGAAACCGTTGAGGTTGTACCATGAACCACTGCAAGCCTTGCAAATTCGGCCGGAACAAGCATTGAACTTTCGATGTGGACATGAGCATCGACCAGGCCTGGAATCAGGTACTGATTTTCGGCATTATCGCAGGGAGTAACGGAAGATATTCTTCCATCTGTAACGTCAACTTTTGCGGGAAATATTTTCCCCGAAACAACATCTACAACCTGGCCTGTAATGGAGAATGAGTTTTGCATAATAAAAAATATGTATGAGGTGTAACCATTACAAAAGTAAAGGATCCGCGGGAAAAAAGAAAGGGAAAAACAGGAAATACGATTCGCTTTGTGAAATCCTTCCTGGACACACCAATTAATTCTTAAACTGCAGGATTCAAATAGTCCTGCGACAAATAATACTAATTTTAGAATAAAGTCTATTTAACCGATTTGTAAACCGGAATAACATCATGCTTAAGGCCTGAAAAATATTTCTTCGACTCCAGGTAATCGGTAGTAAACCCAAGCAGGAAACCACCTCCGCCGGAACCGCAGAGCTTAAGCTGAAATTTCCCTGTTTCGAGGCCCCATTGCCATGGAGCTAAAAAATTATCGGGTATCATGTTTGTAAAATTCTTCAGCTGGAATTTCGATACTTTCACAAGCGAATCGAAAAACGAAACCATATTCCCACTGAGAATATCGGAAATGCACTGGTTTACCCAGGGGATGTAATCGGTTTTGAAAACATCCTCATAATCCTTAAAGCGCATTTGCTCCAGGAAATGATTAACCAGGGGGCCGGTTTTCCCGATTTTCCCTGTATCGACAAGGAAAATAACACCTTCGTTTTCAAATTTACTCCTTGGAATCCCAGTAATGGCAATATCTTCACGCGAATGAATAAGCAAAGGGTGCTGCAGGTAGCAATTTAACGGGTCTATGCCGCTGCTTTTACCGTGAAACAAGGATTCGAGTCTCGAAAAAATGGTCCTGAGCCTGCTGATGTCTTTACCGGAAATGGATTCGGAGGCATCAATCCTGTTGGTGCAATACCTCGAATAAATTGATGCTACAAGCGCTCCCGAACTTCCTATTCCGTATCCCTGCGGAATATTCGATTCGAAATATAAACCCTTCTCTATGTCAGTTGATAGTTTTTTAAAATCAAAATTGCAGGGCATTTCGGCTTTTGCTTCGAGTTCGAGCATAAAACCCAGAAATTCATGGATCTGCTTGTTCGACTGAACCGCGAAATCGAAATCGGTATACTTGTCGTCGTTAATAAAACTTAACTGGCCGGTAAAATGGGTGTAAGGTATTGTAAGACCTTTTGAATTGAAAAGTATACTGTATTCGCCGAATAACAATACTTTGCCGTAAAATATATCTGTTTTAGTACTCATTATGTCTTTATAATAATTTTCAGTTCAAATTACTTTTTATCGGTCAGCTGAGTTTAACAGGTCCTGAACCGCAAAAATCATCAATGCGCGTATTCTGTTTAATGTTTTTAAATATATCTTCAACAATCAATTTAGCGACTTGTTCACTTTGTTCTTCAAAATAGATTAAATGGACATTAGGTCCGGCATCAAGTGTAAAACAGATATCAAGACCGGTTTCCCTGCGCAGTTCCTTTATACGGCTAATGATCCTGACCGTTTCAGGATACATGAGCATAAATCCGTTATCTGAAGTCATCATCAGTGCATGCAATGTAAGAGCTTCATTTTCAACGATTCGTATAAATGAATCTTTATCTCCGGTTTTAAAGGCTTCGAGAAGATCCGTTGTATTTTTCCCTGCCTGCCTGATACGGGCTTCCGCAAACGGGTGATTTACCATGCGGCTATGTCCTTCGGAACTTGAAACTGCCTTTTCCTCACTATTTACAATAAGGATGGTATCACGCAGGGTTTTAAAAAGCGGGTGCACTTCGGTCACCGGCACTGCAAACAAATCGGAGGAGCCGGTCAGCGACTTTGTATAACCCCAAACGGTCAATCCCGGGAAGAGCGAGCGACAGGCACTGCCCGAACCCAGGCGGGCAATAAAAGATGCTTTGATTCGGAATTCGGTCTCATCGAGCAATATGCCGCAAAGTTCAGTGTCGAGCGAGCAAAGGCATAACGCAAGCGCGCTGAAAGACGAAGCCGATGAGGCTATTCCTGCCGAATGAGGGAATGTATTATGGGTTTCGAGTTTCAGGCTGACCTGCTCAAGCCATGGGAATATATCAGTTATTGATTGTAAAAAGCGTTTCATTCGTTCGCCGAATGCTGAATTTTGCTTTCCTTCGAACCAGAAATCGAGGTCTGCTGTTCCTTCCGTTTCGCGGGGCAAAGAAGTCAGCCTGGTTTCGGTGAAAGCCTTACTCAAAGTCATACTCAGCGAAGGGTTAACCGGAAGCTGGCGCCCGGTTTTACCCCAGTATTTTACAAAAGCAATATTGCTGGGCGATTGCCACGAAACGCTCACAGGATTGGTAAGAGGAGCTTCAAGCCTGGAACCCGGAAAATCAGAATCAGCCATCCGAAAACTAAATTTGTGCGCTAAAGTACAATATCGCTGAAATTAAACCATGTTTCGAGCCCCTTACTTTTCAGATAGGCGGGCAGTAAATCAATATCATCGTTCCATGTGAGCATACAAAAATCGCCGCCCCAGGCACCGAGCGACTTAACTTCACCAGGTAAATCAAAAAAAACAGTATCTCTGAGCGAAGCCGTTAGCAGCATTTTGCTGATTATAATTTCGTGTTCGCGCATTCCAAGCTCAAATTCATTTAAGGTTGTTGCTTTCAGCATCTTTTGGGTGAGTTCACTAACGGCATCAACTATTTTCATGTCAGGGACAGAGTTCCGGTGGCGGTATTTTGTAATACCTTCGGCTGAATCCTGCTTTTTACCCTGGTAAACAAAAAACAGCTTATCCGCAAACGAAGGAGCGAATTCAACCCTATGGAAGGAAGGAATTTCATTTTTGAGAGAATATAAAATGGGGCCATTGCTGATAGCGCAGGCTATGTCGTACGCTGAGCCTTTCGAAACCTCAAAATGCAGAGCGAAAGGGTCGATTCCGGCCCAGCCGGCAACTGCTGCAATAAGAGTCGAACTGCTGCCCAGCCCCCATGGCAAGGGATAATTTAAGGTTGAAATAACCCGGCAACCATTGCAACCGGACAGAAAAGAATTGTTCAGTTTACGGGCGGCGCGCATGAGTCGCTGCGGGTGCAGGGCAATATCCGGGTTGCTGCTTTGGATTATATCAAAATTCTCAGGTTTATATTCGCCGCTGAACCAGGTGGATCCGTCATGGGCAACCGACTGCCATGTTACAAATCCCAGGCTGTTTTCCGAAACCTGCAACCGCTGACCGAATTTCAAAGGAACAGCCAGGGCGGCAGCACCGTTAAGAACCAGGTACTCGGCGCTGAGCAGTAATTTGGCATTATAGTATTTGTTGAATAACATCCGATTTCAGATTACCAAATCAACAGAGAATTTAAAATTTTTTTCTGAATAAAAAAGCACTGCTTGCCATGACAGCTATAAGCACCAAACACAATCCCTAAATCCTTACTAACCACTAAATCCTAACCCCCGATATTATAGAATTCTCCATGCCTGTTGATGGTTCCACACGAAGGTTTATTGCCGAGTGCCATCTGCAAAGCCACATGAACTCCATATTCGCGTACGCTGTATTCCATATCGTTAAACAAGCATGGCTTGATCATGCCATTGGCAGTAAGCCGCAAACGGTTGCAGATTGTGCAATCGCCTCCGCTGCCTCCATCCACAACATAAAACTCGCCTTTCTCCAGATCCATCTGCCTGATAAAGCGCACCTGCAATCCATGTTTTTGTCCAAATGCTGCAACACCAGCGGCATCAGGTTCATCAGGCGATTTTTCAATCACACAATTGATTTTTACAGGTGAAAGACCTGCATCCAATGAAGCTGCAATTCCATGAAATACTTTTTCGATATCCCCTCCGCGGGTAATCTGCCGGTATCGTTCAGGATTCACTGTATCGAGACTAATATTAATGCGGTGAAGGCCAGCATCTTGTAAAGGGCGTGCAAATTGTCCGAGCAATTGCCCGTTGGTGGTCATGCTTAAATCGGTAATAGCCGGCTTCGAAGCGATCATTTGTACAAGATCGGTAATTCCTTTGCGTACCAGAGGTTCGCCGCCTGTGATCCGCACTTTATCGACTCCTGATGCAATTGCGGCATCAACCACGGCCAGAATTTCCTCGAACGAAAGTATTTCGTTATGCTGCATTAATGCAATGCCATGTTCGGG
>CAISRK010000353.1 GCA_903887815.1 uncultured Bacteroidales bacterium
CCACCTGGTTCGAAAGGCGCAGGCGTCCGTCATACATGGTGAGCAGTATTCCTTCAAAGTCGAGTTTCGGGTTAAGGCGCGACTGCACTATTTTGATGGTATTCAATAATTTGCCTAATCCTTCTAGTGCAAAATACTCGCACTGAACCGGGATAATAACCGAATCGGACGCAACGAGCGAATTAATTGTAACCAGTCCGAGCGAAGGTGAACAGTCGATTAGTATAAAATCGTAATCATCGCGAAGCTTTTCAACAACCTTACGCATCATGATTTCTCGATCAGGAAAATTGATCATTTCGATTTCGGCGCCTACCAGGTCGATATGTGCCGGCAGAAGGTATAAATTAGGAGTTGCTGTACTGAGAATGATGTCTTTAGCTTCAACTTCACCAACAATACACTCGTAGATACTGGTTTTAATGTTTTTAGGTTCATACCCGACGCCTGAGGTCGCATTGGCCTGCGGATCGGCATCAATAATTAATGTTTTAAACTCCAATACAGCCAGAGCTGCACCAAGGTTAATGGCAGTAGTGGTTTTCCCAACCCCGCCTTTCTGGTTAGCTATGGATATTATTTTTCCCATTGGTTATGGTATTGTTATGTTTATGTGAATAAATACTGCTATTTAAAATGGTTATCAGGTTTAGCCGCTATAAACTGCGTGATTGCAATAACCGGCAAAGGTACAAAAAAGCAATGGCCATCTTGGACCGTGTTAATAAGTTTTGGCTCAGTTTATGAAATTTTTAGAAACGGGATTTGGAGGTAAAATCGGTTGAATCAGTGTCGGGTTTCTGGGTTTCAGAATTGATTGACAATTGATATAGGACAATTGACAATGGACAGTTGATAAAGGGTTGATAGGTTGATGAGTTGAAAGGTTGATGGGTAGTTACTTTATTCTTAAATTCTCAAATTGATTTATTGCTCAGAGGTTTGCTCCGCTCGACCAATTTTGACCTATGACCTACAGATTGTATCCCCCCGCACTACTTCAGCAGATCAATCTTTTTGAATGGAGATCGAATACAATAAAATAATCCTGTCGGAAACAGGGAGGGTTTTTAAAAACTTACCCGGGATAGGACCGGGTTACAGGCTGCTGTCGCTGTTTTGGCTGTCCGTTTCGAAATCGGAGAGCCTTCTTACTTCCTTATACACTCTCTCCGGTGGTTCTTTGCCTGTTTCAATAAAGGAATAAGCATCTTCGAGACCATGCATGAATTTCTCGAAATCTTCCTGGTAAAGGAATATCTTGTGCTTGTCGTACACAAATTTGCCCAGTGCATTGTCGAACCGTTTCTTGCTTTCGGTGACCGTAATGTACAATTCCTTGTCGCGTGTGCTTTTTACATCAAAAAAGTAAGTCCGTTTTCCAGCTTTTACCGCCCTCGAGAATACATCCTCTCTTGTGTCCTGATGATCAAATTCTTCCATCTTTTTGCTCCATTACCGGTTAATAATAACTTCAACTGTAACGCAAATGTAGAAATATTATTTCAAACATCAATAGAGTAGTAGTTCGTAAAAAAAATATTTCATTTCACCGGCAATCTTTGGCTAATATAACACGCTAGCCATCAATTTGTACCAGATCCCTGCTGAATTAATAATTTCTGCAGCCTCTTTCGGGGAATTTTACTACTTTTGCGCTCTCATTTTTAATGGTTCATTTACATTCTATGCTAAGCAGAAGGTTTCTCCGGATTAAAGTCATGCAGGCGATATATGCTTTCCAGCAAGAGGGCCCTGAAAGTATCAGTGCAGGCGAAAAGCAGTTGATTGTTAGTCTTGATAAGCTTTACGAACTTTATATTTACCAACTTTCGCTAATCATTGAACTGGTTGATTTTAACCGCCGCCGCATCGACGAAAATAAGGTAAAGCAGCTCCCTACCGCTGACGATCTTAATCCAAACCTCCGTTTTACACACAACCGTTTTATAATCCAGCTCGAGAATAACCGCGATTATAATCGCCGTTGCGCGCTTTATAAAATCAATTGGGTGGATGAGGAAGAAATGATCAGGAAGTTTTACAACATTATGCGTGAGGATGAAGCCTACATTGCATATATGAATAAACCTGAAGTCAGCTATAATGATGACAAACAGGTTGTTGAGATGGTCGTACTGCGCATGTTCTCCGAGTCGGATCACCTGAGAAGTTATTTCGACGAACGCAACATATACTGGACTGAAGATTTCGATACTGCCGTAATGATGGTGGACAAAACCATCAAAGGCTATAAGGAAAGTGCCGATGAGTATACAAGCCTGCCCACCCTTCTGAAGGACGAAAACCATGTCGACGGGAGCGAGGATATGCAGTTTGTAAAACAGCTTTACCGCAAAACCCTTATAAACAGTAGCGACCTGAACAAGGTTATAAGCGAACGTGCCGACAACTGGGATCTGGAACGCATTGCCATAATGGATACCATCCTTATTAAAATGGCTATTACCGAACTGATTGAATTCCCTTCCATACCGGTGAAAGTTACGCTTAACGAGTACATCGAACTATCGAAGGAATACAGTTCTCCCAAAAGCAAGATATTTATCAATGGCGTTCTCGACAAACTTATTGTTGAATATAAGGAAAAGGGTATAATCAGGAAGTCGGGCAGGGGACTCATGGAGTAGCTTGGTTGATTTACGATTTACGATTTACGAGTTGAGAATGTGTAATATCTACTCACAAAAATGATTGTTCTCCCGTTTTAATTAATTCACCAGGCTTTTGGCTGATTCGTTTAACAAAGAGATAATCTGCCAGGTGCTCATTTCTGAATTGCTTCCAGAGTATTACAATGAAACCTGAATTCTTAATCCGCGAATATACCGACAGTGATTACCCCGAAATGACAGGTTTATGGGAGAAACTTGGCCTAGGTGGTGAGCATCGCGGTGATGACATGCAGGTTATCAGGCACACGATCGATATGGGCGGACAGATTCTCCTGCTTATTGAACCTGATGCAAAAGCGATTATAGGAACATCGTGGCTCACAATCGACGGGAGGCGTACCTACTTGCATCATTTTGGCATTCATGCTGATTACCAGGGGAAAGGACTCGCAAAAACCTTGCTTGATACATCACTTAAACTCGCTAAAACTTATGGAATGCAGATAAAACTTGAGGTTCATAAAGACAATAGTAAAGCTTTGGGGCTCTACAAAAAGGCTGGATTTACATACCTTGGCGAATACCTTGTATATATTATTCGTGATATTTCAGTAATTGCGACTGATTAAACTCACGAATTGTTATTTTTGCACTCCGTTAGAAAACTAAAGTAATGAAATCCGTCTTTTATACAGCCTGTGTATTTGTGTTTGCTTCCATGATGATTATTTCGTGTGGACGACGCAACGGAAATACCGATTTACCGGGTTCGATTGTTACCAACCCTAACAGCGCCGATGGGAAATCAACTGCCGGTGGACTGCCGGTAATAAGCTTTGAAAAAGATTTTCATGATTTCGGGAAATTGATTTCAGGCGAGCAGGTTACCTACGCATTTAAATTCAAAAATACTGGGAACTCGCTTCTTCTTATTTCAAGTGTTAGCACTTCCTGTGGTTGCACTGTTTCATCGTTCCCGAAACAACCTATTAAACCCGGCGAAGGGGCTACAATCGATGTGAGTTTCGACAGCCAGGGAAAACACGGCATACAAACTAAAACCGTTACTGTATTCGCCAATACACAACCTCCGACCACAACCCTCAGGATACAGTCGATGGTTTACGAAGCCGACGAAATTAACAAGTAAATGAACAAGAAAATTAACAATAACAAATAAAAACAAATCAAATGAATTTACTCAACATTTTACTGATGGCACCTCCGGCAGGACAGGGTGCAGGTGGCGGCGGAATGGCCAGCTCACTTATTTTCCTGGTGCTGATTTTCGTTGTATTTTATTTCTTCTTTATCCGCCCGCAGGTAAAGAGGCAGAAAGATCAGAAAAAATTCAGGGAAGCTCTTGCAAAAGGCCAGAAAATAGTTACTATCGGAGGTATCCACGGACGCATTGTTGAAATGCAGGAAACAACCTGTACAATAGAAGTTGAAGGCGGCATGAAACTGAGGATCGAAAAATCAGCAGTTGCAGCCGATGCTCAAGATCAGCTTACAGGCGAACCTGCCAAATAGTTTGAATTACACGCGCTTATGGTTTTAAGCTCCTAATGAGAAGTTTTAGATACAGGAAAAATCTGTTCTGAGGTTCAAACTCATATATTATATCTTTTATGGCGGTCGAAAGCCAGATTGAATCCAATTCAAAACAAGCCCTCACAGGCCGGAAAAAACATAGGTCCCATTCGCGGCTTATCGTTTTTCTGGTCTGTTTGGTTATCAGTATGCTGATGTGGATTTTTATCGAACTCATGAAAGACTATTCCGACGAGATCAGGTATAGTGTTTCATTCAAAAACCTGCCAAAAGACCTTATACTTACGAATAGCGGCGACAGCCTGATAACTGTCGGGATGAATGCCCAGGGCTTTGAGTTACTTACGGCAAAATATGCCGGTGGTATGCGTTCGCTCACTATCGACCTGGCAACTCTAAAGGTCCGGCCTACTGCTGACGGGTATATAGCTTATATGTCTTCGTCAAAGATAATCGAACAACTTGGCACCCAGATTCGTTTCCAGAAAGAAATTTCATACATTAAACCCGATACACTCTACTTTCGTTTTTCATCTGTTTATCGCAAGCAGGTTCCGGTTGTTGCAGATATCGATTTTTCGCTTGGCCGGCAGTATGATATTACTGATAGTTTAAAATTTCGTCCCGGGTTTGTTACAGTTTCGAGCATACAAAGTATAATCGACACTATTACTTCGGTCCGGACCCAGAAAATCAGATTCAACGACCTTGACAGCAGCCTGGATATGAAGGTTGCTCTTTATAAAGGCCGTAATTCCTCCTTACTTAAATACTCTGCTGATTCAGTTACAGTTAAGGTTAAAATTGAGAAAGTTACAGAAGCTGGTTTTGTTGTTCCACTTTCGGTAATAAGCAATGGAGCAGATGTTAAAATTTTTCCTGATAAGGTTGAAATTGTATGCAGGGTTCCCCTGTCGTTATACCCACATATAAACTCATCTGACTTTTCGGCTCAGGTAGTCTTCGATCCAGCCATTGCAAAAGAGAAAAAACTGCAGGTTTCTGTTGTTGAAGCACCTAGGAATGCCCGGGTTATAAAAATTGTACCCGAAGAGGTTGAATACATTCTTATTTCGAAATGAAACGAATCGGGCTTACCGGCAATATAGGGACCGGCAAATCGACCGTGGCACGAATTTTCGAGATACTTGGTGTCCCGGTATATAAGGCCGACATAAGCGCACGCTCTATCCTTCATTCCGATACGCTGAAACCCCGGCTTATTTTATTATTTGGCGAACAAATACTCAATACCCAATCGGAAATTAACCGTAAGGCATTGGGTGAAATTGTGTTTAATGATAAAACGAAACTTTTACAGCTCAATACGCTTATTCATCCCCTTGTAGAAAAGGATTTTGAAGAATGGTGCAGTCTTTATTCAAATACTGATTATATAATCCACGAAGCCGCCATACTCTTCGAAAGCGGGTTCCACCGGCTTTTCGATTCAACTATCCTTGTTACCGCTCCCGAAGAACTTTGCATTAAAAGAGTTATGAAGCGTGATTCGCTGACCCGTGAATTGGTAACCCAACGCCTCAGGAACCAGTGGCCCCAGGAGAAAAAACAGGAACTCGCCGGTTACATAGTAATAAATGATGGGGGAACTATGGTAATTCCTCAGGTATTAAAAATCCATGCATCTGTATCGAATGACTTATTAGGGAGAAAACCATTCGTAACGTAATTCGAAATCAAAGAATTCAATTGCCATTTTATGAACGTGTGTCTGATCATTGAATAATGATTCTCAGAAGTCTAAAATCGCAAATTGTAAATTATAATTCGTAGATCGTAAATCATAATTTGTTCCACCACAGGCTAATTGCCTTCGCTCCCGGTTAAACCTCGCAGCTGCTACTGTACAATACTGAAATTAAATATTGGCGTTCCAAGGGTTCCCATCAAACGCACCCAGACTGGCAAAAGTTGCTCGGTTCCCCTTGCTGCAGTTATATCGCCAAGATCAATAATTTTTTCCCAGCCGAAGGACTGCAAGAGTCCTGTAATTTCATTTTTTGCTGCCGCATCGTTTCCGCAGATAAAAAGGTTACCAGGGTCGGCCAGCAATCCGGGGTTTACCATCAGTTGGCAATTTAGTGTATTCAGGGTTTTCACAACCTTCAGGTCGGTGAACTGCCGTTGAATAACCTCGCCTAGCGAATCGGTATTGCATACGCTTAACGAAGGTGGCATTCCTTTTGAGAAATCAAGCGGGTTGGCTACATCGACAAGGATTTTTCCCTGCAGGTTTTCGCGGCCTGCCAGTTGAAGAACTTCGAGCGATATCTGCCCCGAAGTGCAATTGAAAATTAGTTCGCCGAAAGATGCTGCATCGGCAAATGTGCCGTGCGATGCAAGCGAACCATTCCGGTCGCTCCAAGCAGCTGCTTTTTCGTTGTTGTCGGTCCTCGAACCCATTTTAACCTTATAACCCAACGAAACTAGTTTTGTTCCGATGGCGTCACCCACCATTCCGGTGCCTAAAATTGCTATATTTTTCATTGCCTACTTAAAATTTAGATTTTAGATATATAACATGCGGGAATAAAAAATGTTCTTACAACAAGAGCGAAAAATGATGTATTTGAATATCCTGAGCTGTTTCACTCCGGAATTTTAATGCGTGGAAGCAAACGGGAATCGGAAATAATACTGTAAACTCTTACATTTGCGCATTCATTTATACTAAAAGCTATGGCAGAAGCAATATTGGGTGTAGGGTCAAGGGTAAAACACCCCCAGTTTGGAAAAGGAGTTGTGGTACAGATTCGTTCAGATGCATACGAAATAGGTTTTATTGAACATGGCGTTCGCCAGATCATGCGTGATTACGAAGGCCTGGAAATTATCGAAGCCCTCGAAACCCCATCGGATCTTGCTACATACGAGAAGATCGAAAAAAGTCTTGTCAGGGTTTTACGCCGCTTCAGCGATGTGCAGGAAACTGTTCCCCTGGGACAGAAATGGACAGGCGGTAAAATGATACTTTTCCCGGGTGATAAAACATTAAAAGAGAAGGAAGTTCCTATCGAAACTTTTTTTCATAAAATTGTTATGGTGCGCGACAGGGTGAGGGTAATGGAGCAGCGAATAAACGCGAGCACACTCACCGATGAAGAGAAAGTTGATCTTGAACAATATATTACCCGTATTTACGGAAGCCTTACCACGTTCAACGTATTGTTTAAAAATAAGGAAGACCAGTTTACAGGCGAAAAAGGGTCGAAGGATTAAGTCCTGTTATATTCCCAGCAGCGAGTCGAAAACCGGCAGGTTAACGAGTTTTACCTTTCACGCAGGCTGGAATGTTAATAAATTAATGTACCTTCGGCAGTGAACACGCGTCGATTAATTGTTAATTTTGACACGTATGGAAGAAAATGAAAGACCTGATGCTTTTGCATCACGAAAAGCAATAAAAAGGCCAGCTATCGGCCGTGATGCGTTCCAGGAGCATGGTAAACTGCCTCCCCAGGCGATCGACCTTGAAGAGGCAGTATTAGGAGCGCTTATGCTCGAAAAGGATGCAGTGGCAGCAGTTATTGATATGCTGTCGCCGGCTGTTTTTTACAAGGAATCGCACCAGTCCATTTTCGAAGCCATAAGTACATTGTTTCACAACAACGAACCGGTCGATATACTTACCGTTACCAATGCTCTGCGGTTAATGGGAAAACTTGAAATAGCCGGCGGTCCGTTCTATATTACCCAGCTTACCTCTCGTATTGCGTCGTCGGCAAATATTGAATTCCATGTTGGTATTCTGAAACAAAAATTCCTGCAGCGCGAACTAATTAAGATTTCAACTGAAACCATACGAAAATCTTTCGAAGATTCTACGGATGTATTCGATCTGCTCGACGAAACAGAAAGCAGCCTTTTCTCGATAAGCGAAAATAACCTCAGGAAGAAAGCCCAGCTTATGCCCGAACTGGTTCATAAAGTACTGAACCAGGTTGATAATGCCCGTAAGAACGATGGTTCCTTTTCGGGCGTGCCCTCAGGATTTATCGACCTTGATAAAATTACAGGCGGCTGGCAGCGAAGCGACCTTATTATTATTGCTGCCCGTCCGGGTATGGGTAAAACTGCCTTTGTGCTTTCAATGGCACGCAACATTGCCATTGAGTCGAAGAAACCGGTAGCCTTTTTCTCGCTCGAAATGACGGCTGACCAGCTGGTTGCACGTCTGGTTGCTTCGGAAGCTGAACTTTCGGCCAGCGCCCTCAGGAGGGGACAGTTACAGAATTTCGAATGGGAACAACTTAATGCCAGGATTTCGAAACTTATAACAGCACCTATTTATATTGACGATACCCCCGCCTTATCGCTTTTCGAACTCCGGGCAAAATGCCGCAGGCTGAAAGCGCAATACGATATCGATATGGTAGTAGTCGATTATATCCAGCTTATGACTGCCGGTGGCGACCGAAAAGGAGGAGGGAACCGTGAACAGGAAATTTCGGCTATATCGCGTTCGCTGAAAAGCCTTGCCAAGGAACTGAATATACCGGTTATTGCACTTTCGCAGCTGAACCGATCGGTTGAAACGCGCAGTACAACCCAGGGCAGCAAGAAACCGCAGCTATCCGACTTACGTGAATCGGGAGCAATAGAACAGGATGCCGACCTTGTACTTTTTATATACAGGCCCGAATATTACAAAATCATGGAGGACGAAGAAGGGAACACGACAGAAGGCAAGGCACAGATTATTATTGCAAAGCACCGTAATGGTGCTACCGATGAGATCTGGCTCCAGTTTATCAGCCGTTTTGCACGCTTCCAGGATCTGTCGGGTTTACGTTTCGATGCTCTGAATCCTTCGCTGCCGCAAAACACAGGGTTTGAGCAACCGGCCAATATTATAATGCAATCGCGACTAAACAGCATGACCGATGATAATGATCTTGGCCCTACGGATTTCTAACATCGCCCGTTAATGCGAGCGAATCGTTATACTCCTGCTAATAAATCAGTATCAGGGGGTCACATTTTTCCTGTTCGAACAGCCGGTAAATGAACCTGAATAAATAAAAGCAATCAATCTCACGACTTTATTGTAACCTGTTTGTTACTAATTGTTAAATTCCACTGGGTACATACGATCAGGGATATTTTGTGAGTTGATAGAGTTAAAAGGTAAAAAATGAAGCGTAGTTTAATTATATTACTATTTATTTCGCTTTTGCTGAAGGTGCAGGGTGCTTACCTGCTTATACCCATGGACCAGACGCAGAAAAACCACCTGAAGGCATATGGTATAGCATACTGGGTTTTGCAGCAGGATGCTGAAGTAAGCTGGCTGCTTAACTACAGGGGAGGGGCCTTCATGATCAAATACGTGAAGGCAATTGAAGATGAATGCTATATTCGCGGAGTGAGCTGCGAAGTGATTGCCGATGCCCAGTCGACTGCGATTCTGACTGAGATTGCTGATCCAGAGGTAAATATGGACGTGGTGAAACTGAATAAGGCTCCCAAAATAGCGGTTTATTCACCCAAAAATAAGCTTCCCTGGGACGATGCAGTTACACTTGCACTTACCTATGCCGAAATTCCCTACGAAATTGTGTACGACGAGGAACTTATAACCGGTGTTCTTCCTATGTACGATTGGCTGCATCTTCACCACGAGGATTTTACCGGCCAATACGGTAAATTCTGGGCTGCTTATCATAACGCTGCATGGTATAAAGAAGATGTAAGGGTTAACGAAGCCATGGCAGCTAAACTCGGTTTTAAAAAAGTATCGGAAATGAAGCGGGCTGTAGCCCTTAAAATCAGGGATTTTGTTGCCGGCGGCGGGTATTTGTTCTCTATGTGTTCGGCTCCCGACAGTTACGATGTGGCTCTGGCTGCCGACGGGGTTGATATATGCGATGTAATGTTCGACGGCGATGCCATGGACCCCGCTGCACAGTCGAAATTAAATTATGATAACTGCTTTGCTTTCCGGAATTTTAAGATTGTTACAAATCCTTATGAATATGAAATTTCATCCATCGATGTTAACGCCGACCGCAAGGTGACACAGGCAAATGATTTCTTTACCCTGTTCGACTTTTCGGCAAAATGGGACCCGGTTCCTACCATGCTTTGCCAGGACCACACCCAGGTGATACACGGTTTCAGGGGGCAGACTACTGCTTTTGAAATCAAATGCGTTAAACCCGAAGTGGTGGTAATGGGAGAAAACAAAGCATTAGGTGAGGCCAGGTACATTCACGGGGATTTCGGCAAGGGGACATGGACTTTTTACGGAGGCCACGATCCCGAAGATTATGAACACCGCGTTGGTGACCCGCCTACTGATCTGAATCTTTTCCCAAATTCACCTGGTTACCGGCTGATCCTGAATAATGTTCTGTTCCCGGCAGCTAAAAAGAAAAAGCAGAAAACCTGAGAACTAAATTTTGCTGTCCTCCAATCTGGTTTGTACTAATAAAATGGAATTATTCTAAATATAGTTTCTTGGAAACTGATTTTGAATACTTTAGTTTTGTTGTGATAAAAAATTAACGTGTTTGTGTAAACTTAACACTAAGTTGTTTATTTTTACATTTCGGGATTACAATTTTAAGGACTCATGGTGTAAAGATTTCGCTTTTTGGGAATTCACCTTCTTTTATAATTGTATACCATGAAGCTCTGGCTCGTATGTAGCTGTTTTAGTGTTACATAGAGTCTTGGATTCTGAGTTTTATAATGTATAATTCACCTCTTAAACAATTTCAACATGGAACAGAAAAATGCAAACTATGGTTTGGGAATGTCGGTAATCGGATCCATCTTCTTTATTTTTGGATTCGCAACTACTTTTATTATTACGCTTAGTGGTCAGGTTAAGGATATTTTCCTGCTGACAGAGTTTAAAGCTCAATTACTAAGTTTTGCTTTCTTTATTACCTACTTTTTTATTTCAATTCCGATTGGGTTGTATATTAAAAAGATAGGGTACAAGAGTGCATTGATCATTGGTCTTTTGTTAATGGCAGCAGGAAGCTTCCTGTTTTTTCCGGCAGCAAAAGTTCCTTCATTCCCATTGTTTCTGGCTGCAACGTTTGTATTAGCGTCGGGTGTTGTTTTTCTGCAGACTGCTGCTAATCCGTATGTTACAGCTCTGGGTTCGGAAGAATCGGCCGGCGGCAGGCTCAACCTGGTTCAGGCGCTGAATTC
>CAISRK010000354.1 GCA_903887815.1 uncultured Bacteroidales bacterium
GGTCCCCGGGAAAATATTGCCTTGGCGAAGCCTGATCTGGAATCACAACTTCAAATTTCAGCAACAATAAATTGAACAAACCTGCCTGGAGCATTCATTTTTTCTGCAATTTAGCAATATAAATATGTCTTTTAAACATACCTTTTACCATTAAGAACTATATGCCGAAGCGTACAACCATAATCTGGGACTGGAACGGAACTTTGCTTGACGATGCCGAAATATGCCGGGTTGCTATAAATAAAATGCTGGCCGAACGGGGACTGCCTGTTTTAAGCCTCGAAAAATACCGCGATGTGTTTACTTTCCCTGTAATAGAATACTATAAAGAAATTGGTTTCGATTTTTCAATAGAAAAATGGGAGCCAGTAGCCATGGAGTTTATTAATTTGTATCTCAACGCATTACCGGTTTGCGGACTTACACCTTTTGCAATCGAAACCCTCGAAAAGTTCAGGCAGAAAGGCTACAGGCAAGCCATTATTTCAGCCATGCAGCACGACGCATTACAGAAATCGGTGGCGGAACTTGGCATAACACATTATTTCGAATATATTGGCGGTATTGGAGATCATTACGCAAACAGCAAAACTGGAAATGCAATGAACTATCTCAGCCAGGCCGGCCTCAGCCCCGGGCAGATCACCTTTATTGGTGATACTATTCACGACTCGGAAGTTGCAGCTGAAATAAAATGCAAATGTATCCTTGTCGCAACCGGGCATCAATCATACAGCCGGCTAAGCAAAGCCGGGTTACCGGTAATTCATGATCTTACCGAAATTGAAACGGAATTTTAAAACACGAACCATCATGAAAACATTCTCATTTCACACGCAGGTTATTTCAATCCTGGTCCTGATTATCGGATTAACAGCCTGTACAAATAACAGAGCCATGGAAGACCCTAAAGTTCTGGCCGACACCGACCGGTTTTATTCAGCCATGTCGGCCGAAAAAGGGATGAACGCAGCCTTTATTGCCATGTTCGATTCGGCTGGTGTGTTGTTGCGTTCAAACCATTACCCCATAGTTGGTATTGAGGCTATAAAAACTCTTCTTGAAAAACGGAGCGACAGCGCTTTCACACTAACGTGGGAACCTTCCTCAGCCGTAATTGCATCTTCGGGAGATTTAGGATACACCTACGGCACCTTTAAAGTAACCGATAAAACCACCGACTCTATATCTGAGGAAGGAACCTATGCAACCATCTGGAAGAAACAAGCCGATGGTAAATGGAAAGCCGTGCTTGATACAGGTAATCCCGGCCTGGGAGCGGACAAATAGCACTTATTGCGGCAAAAGGTTTCGGAACCCGAAAAAAGTATTGAATTGACATTGAAACCACTACGGTTGATTTATTCCGGGATAGGTTTTGTTTCTCCCTTTAACTCAGCTTCGCGGGCCTTATCGTAGTATTTCTCCTCCGAAATTTCGCCGGCAAAATATACAATTTCACTTTCTTTATCGCCGTTTGGTTTAAATGCTGTCCATAATCCGTCCCTGAGATCGCCGTGAAAATTCCCGGTAAGCATGGGTGTTCCAACGGGATA
>CAISRK010000355.1 GCA_903887815.1 uncultured Bacteroidales bacterium
CGGCATACGAGATCGAGTAATGTGACTGGAGTTCAGACGTGTGCTCTCCGATCTATTCCAAGATCCAATCCCGATTGCTATCGGGACTAAATTCCAGGATCAGAATCAAATATTTTTAGTACTAAGGCTAGTCAAATAAGGAATAACAAGTAAAAGCCGGAAACCTTTACCACTGAAACCTTGAAACTTTCATACCCTGAAACTTCCATTCCAAAACGAGAAACCAGCAATCAGTGATAGTGCCCAGTCACCAGTAACAAGCAACCAGGAACCTGCAACCTTATTTGATCAATATTGATTTCCTCATAAAAACCACCACATCTCCCGGACGGAGCTTTTTCCGCTTTTGATATTCAACTTCTTTATTCACAATAACTTCGCCATCCACGATCCGCTGGTTGGCTTCGCCCCCGGTTTCAACAAGGCCAAGCAATTTCAGCAACTGGTTTAGTTGTATGTATTCGTGATCTATGAGTTCAAAGTCCATTATTTAGGGGTTAGGGGTTGGGGGTTAGGGTTCAAATGTTCTCCGAACGTTCAGTGTTCTAGGGTCAAATGTGCTTTGTACGTTTAAGGTTCAATTGTTAATTGGAGTTCAAGTTTCAAAGTTAACATGGTTTTTAAAAATTCCCAAAAACCTTTGAAGATTAACTATGTACTTTGAACATTTACTTTTCCCTCGGCAAGATGAACCTGTTATATAGCAACAAACCAATAATTGTTGCAACACCGATAAGGCTGAAGATAAACCACAACATACCCGGACGGTGAAGCGTGTCGACAAAATGCACATAAAGCGCGGCTCCAAGTATTCCGCCAATCCCGCTGCCGATTACACCATAAAGAAAAGCATATCCCTGGTAAAGTGCTTTTTTATCCTCAGGAGCAATGAGTCCTACATAGGAAATAAACTTGGGATGGGCCGTCATTTCACCGATTGAGAAAATAATATTCCCGGCAATAAAAACCCATGCATACGATGAAATTGAGAGTATTGCCATACCAATTGTTCCCAGAGCAATACCGGTTATCATGGTAGGCAGGGCAGGAATTTTCCTTACTATTTTGGAAACCACAAGCTGCAACAGGATAATACAACCCGCATTGATCACGGTAACGTGTTCTGTATCAAATTTCCAGTTTGGATTCTGAACGAAATACCCAAGGAAGGAATTCACCACTTTATTCACCGGCGACATATCAACATAATCTTTCAGGTAATACAGCACGGTGTCGAACATCTGGAAATATAAAATCCAGAAACCGGAGTAAATAAAGATCATCAGCAGGAAACGGTAGTCTTTCAGCACCAGCAAAATTCCTTTGAAAACTTCAATCAGCGGCTTGGTATTTTGTGGTTTTGGAGGTTCGCGGTATACAAAAATATTGAGCAGCAGCATCGAACCGGTGCCAATAGCAGCCATCACGAAAATATAGCTCCAGCCTAAACTTTTCAGGTATGGCACAAGCAGAAGAGGAAAAATAAATGCGCCCAGGTTAATACTCCAGTAATAAATCCCGAACCCGAGCGACGAATTACTTTCGTCGGTTACCCTCGAAATTGTCCCTGCTATGATCGGCTTAAAGAATCCTGCACCTACAGCCATAAGAATAAGGCTAAGGAAAACCATACCGTACGAAGTCGAAAGGCTCGTAAAGAAATAACCTGCACTCATAAGTGTAAAAGCCATCATCAGCATACGGCGGTACCCGAAACGATCGGCCATGGCACCGGCCAGTATAGGAAGGAAATACAGCAAAGGAGTAATTGTACTCTTAATATAGCCAACGTTTATTTTCGAAAAGCCTAATCCTCCATTGGGAATGCTCATTACCAGGTATATCGAAAGCACCGACATTACCCCGTAATAGGAACCCCGTTCGAAAAACTCCATCGTGATGACGGTCCAGAAACTTCGTGGAAACGATTTAATACCTTTTTTATCCTCTGCTACAACCTTATTATCCATATACTCAGTTTTCTTTTTTGACTAGTGAAATACAAAAGAAAGAAAAATACCGATGCCTTCAGCGAAAGTTCTATCAGGCGCTTCAGCTGAACAACAGCAGGAAATTTCACCGACTGTTCGTCGTATTATGCAGAAAAATAGCATTTACTTATCGAAAATGCATATCAGGGCATTGATAATTGATCATTTTTCGGTAACTTAGCGCAACAAATTACAGAAAGAATTATACCATAGATCAGGTACCGGAAAAAGAGCAAGGGATGAAGCTCTCGCAAAAACTCATGAAAATATCGGGGATTTTAATGCTCATTTCCGGGTTTATGCTGGTGCTTTTCATCGGGCTGAATTACCTCTTTAACCTAAATATCGTAACCTCCTCAGGACCATTCGGGCTTTTAATGCAGGTATCAGGAAGTCTTCTCCTCATAAGTTCAAGAAAAGAAAACACTTCGGAAAAAGAATAGAAATCATCATTTATAAAGATGCGATTAAAACTGCAAGCCAGGATTACCGGTTGACAATTTCAGCATACAAAATCTACCCGAATCTGCCTTAACTTGTAACATATTCCGATCTGATTTGTCTAACAGAGATTAAAACCCATATTAACAACTTAGTACATATTTCTTAACCAAAACCTGACATTATGAAAAACCTGATTTCACGATTGGCTTTATTTGTGCTGGCAGCTATGCTGCTGGGTATTGGCGGATGCAAGCCTAAAGAGATTGTTACTGCCAAACTTATCCCTCTTGAGGATTTTTTCAAGAACCCTGAGAAAGCTAACTTCCAGCTTTCGCCTGATGGTAAATATTACGCTTATATGGCTCCGTACATGCGAAGGATGAATGTATTTGTACAGGAAATCGGCAAGGATTCCGCTTCGAGGCTTACAAGCGATACTGCCCGCAGCATAATGGGATTCTTCTGGGGCAGCAACAGCCGTATCCTTTTCCTGAAAGATACCGGCGGGGACGAGAATTTCAAACTTTTTGGTGTTAATGTTGACGGCTCCAACCTGAAAGGACTTACTGATTTCCCGAAAGTGCGGACCGAAATGATCGATGACCTTCCTGATATCGATGATTTTGTAATTATCGGGCTGAACAAACGGAATCCACAGGTTTTTGATCCCTACCGGCTCAATATTAACACAGGCGAAATGACCATGCTGGCCGAAAACCCGGGTAATATACAGAGCTGGTACACCGATCACGAAGGCAAACTCCGCATGGCTTCGGCCATCGTTGATGGGGTAAATACTTCACTGCTCTACCGCGAAACCGAAGATCAACCCTTTAAAAATGTGCTTACTACGAGTTTCAAGGAAAGCCTGAGCCCGCAGTTTTTCACTTTCGATAACAAAAACATTTACGCTTCATCAAACCTGGGCCGCGACAAGATGGCTATTGTCGAATTCGATCCCCGCACCGGCAAGGAAGTTAAGGTTCTGTACGATAACAAGGACTTCGATGTTGATGCCTTATTCTACTCACGGGCACGGAAGGTGCTGATTGCTGCAAGGTATACCTCCTGGAAACGGGAGCGATATTTCTTCGATAAATCGTTCGAAGATATGGTTGGAAGGATGAAGAAGGAATTCGGTGATATTGAGTTCGGATTTTCATCGAACAATAAGGCGGAAGACAAATACATTATTTCAACATATACCGACAAGTCCATGGGTTCTTATTACCTGTACGATGTAAAGACCGATAAACTTGATAAGATTGCCGATCTGAGTCCATGGCTGGATGAAAAAGAAATGGCCAGCCAGTTGCCTGTTGAATACAAAAGCCGCGACGGTCTTACAATAAATGGGTATCTCACCCTTCCCAAAGGCTACACGATGAAAAATGCCAAGGATCTTCCGGTTGTTGTTAATCCACACGGAGGTCCGTGGTACCGCGATCAGTGGGGATTCAACCCCGAAGTTCAGTTCCTGGCAAATCGTGGTTATGCCGTATTCCAGATGAACTTCCGCGGATCGACCGGGTACGGACGTAAATTCTGGGAAGCTTCATTCAAGCAGTGGGGGAAAACCATGCAGGACGATATTACTGATGGCGTAAACTGGCTTATCGATCAGGGGATAGCCGATAAGAGCCGTATCGCTATATATGGCGGAAGTTACGGCGGATATGCAACCTTGGCAGGTGTTACCTTTACTCCCGACCTGTATGCAGCGGCAGTTGATTATGTCGGGGTTTCGAACCTGTTTACTTTTATGAAAACCATTCCGCCATACTGGAAGCCAATGCTGGATATGTTCTATGAAATGGTCGGTGATCCGGCAAAAGACAGCTTACTGATGCGCGAAGCATCTCCTGTTTTCCATGTGGATAAGATAAAAACCCCGCTTTTTGTTGCACAGGGAGCCAACGACCCGCGCGTAAATAAGGCCGAAAGCGACCAGATGGTGGATGCACTGAAAAAACGTGGCATTGAGGTTGAATACATGGTTAAAGACAACGAAGGTCACGGCTTCTATAACGAGGAAAACAGATTCGATTTCTACCAGGCTATGGAGAAATTCCTGAATACCCATATGGCAAAGAAAGCTGAAACCCAGGCTAAATAAACTTGCCAGGCAAAGCGAAAAATAAGAGTTCCGGGTTCGAACCCGGGACTTTTTTTTGTTCTTGATTATTTAAATATAGAAAGCAAGAACAGGTCTGAACCGGAATGTGCTATTTTAGCCTGATATTTATTATTCATTCAATCCCGAACCTACATGAAAAAGTTACTCATGTTCTGTATGATGTTAAATCTATCAGGATTGGCCGTTTTTAGCCAGGTTACTTTTATTATAGAATCAGTGCCTGCTGATACTCCTGCCAGTGACAGCCTTTTCATTGCCGGCAGCCTTAACGGCTGGGAACCGGGATCGCCTGCGTACATGCTGCATAAAAATGCAGATTTGAAATGGAGCATCACCATACCGGCACAGGCAGCTGAAACAGTTATCCGGTACAAATTTACCAGGGGTTCGTGGACTACAGTCGAAAAAGGCCCGGAAGGCGAAGAAATTGCTGATCGCAGCTATACCTTCGGAAGCACTCCATCAGTTGAAGTTGCAATTGCAAAATGGGCCGATGGTGGAGGAACAGTAAAGTCAACAGCAGTTGCCAATGTAAAAATCATTCGTGATGATTTTCATATACCCCAACTTAACCGGAACCGGAGAATATGGATGTACTTCCCTCCTGATTACGAAACTTCCGGACAGCGTTATCCTGTGCTGTACATGCACGATGGGCAAAATATTTTCGATGCCCTGACCTCTTTTTCAGGCGAGTGGGAAGTGGATGAAACTCTTAATAAACTGGCCGCGCAGGGAAAACGTGTTCCTTTGGTTGTAGGGATCGATAATGGTGGCAACGACAGAATTTCGGAATACACACCCTGGCAGAGCATCAAATACGGAGGCGGCGATGGCGAAAAATACGCGCAGTTTATTGTCGAAACACTCAAACCATTTATTGATCAAAACTACAGGACTCTGCCCGACAGAAATAATACGGCGATACTGGGTAGTTCACTAGGAGGTTCCATTTCCCATTTCATAGCACTTAATTACCAGGATATTTTCAGTAAAGCCGGGATATTTTCACCCGCTTACCTGATTTCGGATACAATATGGGAAGCAACCCACGATACCAGGAAGCAAAAGGATATCCGTTTTTACCAGCTCTGCGGTACAAATGAAGGAGCTGATGTAGCGGGGGACATGCAACGAATGAATGATTCGCTCATCGAAATTGGTTTCAGGCAAGGCCGAATCAGGAATAAAATCGTGCCCGGAGGACAGCACAACGAAAAACTCTGGCGCGAAAATTTCGAAGAGGCTTACCTCTGGCTTTTCGATTCGTATGCCAATTCAGGCCGGAAGAAAAATGCGTGCAGGTAAAACTTCCCAGGAAGCTTAAATCTTTCAGCGTTCATATTACTGTTTTGCAGGCAGGTACATATATAATTAAATTCATCAGCGGCGACATAAACCGGGAAGGAAAATTTATTTTAAGAAAATAGACTGAATTTCTGCCTCTAGTTTTATGCTTTTTCACTTCACGTATTAACCCTTGAAGGGTTTCCTTCTTCTGTTGATTGATAGTGAAATTCAGTTTACTTTTGTACGGCATTTGTCAAAATCCTTTAAATGGCTGAATCGGTAGAAAATATATTAACAAAGGAAGAATTTTCACATTCCGATCTTGTTGTGCTTCTCAACACTCAGGGTGCGGACAAAACCAGGATTTTTACCCGCTCAGCTGAAATCAAAAAGCAATTTGTCGGCAACAAGGTATATTTCCGCGGCCTTGTCGAACTCTCGAATATCTGTTCGAAGAATTGTCTCTACTGCGGTATACGCTCCGGCAATACCAAACCGGACCGCTATATGGTTACTGAAGCCGAAGTGCTTGAAGCCGCTAGCTTTGCCCTTGAGAACGGCTATGGTTCAATGGTTCTTCAATCAGGTGAACGTTGCGATGAGCGGTTTGTTGAAACGGTTTCGGATCTCCTGCTGAAAATAAAGGAACTATCAGGCGGCAAACTCGGTATAACCCTTTCGATGGGTGAGCAGACCGAAAAAACATACCGCGAATGGTATGCTTGTGGGGCTCACCGTTATCTGATACGTATCGAAACCTCCGACAGGGAATTATACTATAAAATTCATCCGCAAAACAAAAAGCATGATTTTGATATCCGTATTAATGCATTGAAACTCCTGCGCGAAATCGGGTATAATGTCGGGTCGGGCGTTATGATCGGGCTTCCGTTTCAAACCATTGAACACCTTGCCGACGACCTGCTGTTTCTGAAAGAACTGGATGTAGATATGGTTGGAATGGGGCCGTTTATCGAACATGAAGATACGCCCTTGTATCAGTTCAAAAATACACTCTGGTCCCGGAAAGAGCGTTTCGATGTTTCGCTCAAAATGGTCGCCTTGCTCCGGATCATGATGAAAGACATCAACATAGCAGCAACTACCGCCATGCAGGCCATCGACAAACAAGGCAGGGAAAAAGCACTCAAAGTCGGTGCCAATATCATTATGCCGAACCTGACACCATTAAAATACCGAGAAGACTATCTCCTTTACGAGGACAAACCCTGCCTCGACGAGGATGCATCCGAATGCCGCAACTGCCTCGAAGCCCGCATCCACATGGCCGGCGACGAAATCGGATTTGGCGAATGGGGCGACTCGAAGCATTTTACTAAACGGAATTCTTCTGCAGCACATAGCGATTAATTACTACAAATGAGGGACGAGAGACAAGAGGCGATCTGGAGAATATGAAACTCTGGAACACTGACACCCTGAAACCTTGAAATTTGAAACCAGCGACCAGAAACCAGAAACTCCACTTATTATAAGATTAATGACTAAAAAGAAAATCGCAATAATAGGCGGCGGCCCCGCAGGACTTATGGCCGCCGATGTTTTAAGTCCGTTTCACGAAGTTCATATCTATGAGAAGGAGAAAGGCGTTGGGCAGAAATTCCTTGTCGCCGGTAAAGGCGGTTTTAACATTACCAATTCACTGAATGGAAATGAATTAGCTGAAAAATATTCTCCCGCAAGCTTTTTAGAGGAAGCATTGCTCGATTTTGATTCAGTTGCTGTTCGCGAGTGGCTTTCACAAATGGGAATCAGCACGTTCGAAGGATCCAGCGGACGGGTTTTTCCCGAAAAAGGCCTCACCCCTGCCGATATACTGAATACATGGAAGAAAAAGTTAAACCACCAGGGTGTTGAATTTCACCTCAAACATGCATTTTCCGGTATTGATGCCGCTCAGAATGTGGTTGTGAAAGCCGGTATAAAGAAAATTAC
>CAISRK010000356.1 GCA_903887815.1 uncultured Bacteroidales bacterium
TCATTATAACCCGTATCTTAAAAGGAATTGACGGAATCAGATAAAGACAAAAGGTTGCCCTTAAAAAGAGCAAGCTTTTGATGTTATAGTGTACTCTTTTTAGTTGCCAATAATCATTTTCCAGTCGTTGCCAACTTTATCCAGTTCTCCGTTGCTGTTATCGGTTTCGCCGTTTCCATAGACAATTGCCCTTTTCACTTTGGCCGTTTTGCCTTCTTCGGCAATCTTTTCTTCGTTAATGTCGTGTAATTTTACACCCTGTTTCTTTGTGATTTCCGAACTTGCCATGGTCATAAGGCCTACCATTTTACTTTTTCTTCTTCTGGAAAAACCGTAGCCTCTTTTTTGACGTACATCTATGCCCCTTTTTCATATTTCTTATCCGCCAGCAGGCTGAAGGATTTTTTAACGGTGGCTCCCGGAGCGTGGTTCAATTCATCTCCTACACCGCACGATTGTAGCCCGGCTATGAAAATACAAGCCAATGTGCCCATCAATAATGATAGTTTTTTCGGGAGATATTGGGTATTTGGTTTATAAAATTCACCCTGCTCTTACAGTGATGAAATGAGAATTACCAAGAAATATTCCGCGCATTATAATATAATCCTGCAAGCAGGCTGATTTTCTGGAGCTGAATACCAGGTAAACATAGATTACTTTTTTCGAATGCCTTACCAACAGGCTCCGAAAAATAGAGCTCCAGTTCGGTAGATAAATCATATCGGTTATAGAATTAAAGTTGCCGGGTATGCTATATCTGCGATTTTAAATACAATTTTACTATAATGTTGTTATTGGGTCGTTTATAAATTGTATTGGTTCCTCCGTGAGCTTCCGGCTTCAAGCTTCGGACTGCCGTCCACTTTTAGCAGCCAGCTTTGTTAACCCCAACTATATTTTTTCTTCCGTTTAATCCTTTTCAAAAAAACTGCATCTAAGAATATATGTCTACTTTTGCATCCCCAATTTTAAACCCTTCATGCTAAAACTACAGTTAACCTTCGCTTTTATCCTGCTCTTTTTCATTTCTGCATTTACCCAGGAGTTCCGCTTATCGGGCACCCTGCAAAACCAGGATGACAATACAACTTTACCAGGTGCAACAGTAAAACTTACAAGCAAACGCGACACGCTGAAAATAAACTACACCCGCAGCGGTGTGCAAGGCGAGTTCAAATTTGAAAAACTCACCCGCGGACGTTATTATATAGAAGTAACTTATATCGGTTTCGAAAACTTCAAACAGGAAGTGCTTGTCGGTGGTAATGCTGATAACCTTGGAATATTAAAAATGAAACCTTCGGCTACTACCCTTGGGGTTTTCGAAGTAAAAGGTACCGCTGAGCGTGCTGAACAAAAAGGGGATACCACACAGTATAATGCTGCAGCATTTAAAGTAACCCAGGATGCCACAACGGAAGATCTTGTTAAAAAAATGCCCGGAATTACAATTGAAAACGGTACTGTTAAAGCACACGGTGAGGATGTGAAAAAGATTTTAGTAGACGGAAAACAGTTTTTCGGGGATGATCCCTCTGTTACATTAAAGAACTTACCTGCTGAAGTTGTTGATAAAATCCAGGTTTTCGACAAGCTCTCCGACCAGGCAGCCTGGACCGGATTTGACGATGGAAGCGGGCAGAAAACGATAAATATTATTACCAAGAATGCTAAAAACTCAGGCCAGTTCGGTAAATTCTCAGCCGGATACGGTACAGATGGCCGTTACCTGCTGGGGGCAAATCTAAATTTGTTTAAAGAACAGCGCCGTATAACCCTCCTGGGAATGAGTAATAATATTAACCAACAGAATTTCTCAGCCGATAATATTACCGGAAGCGGCGGCCAGCAGCAAGGCATGGGAGGCCGCGGAGGCGGTGGCATGCCTTCGATGGGTGCACAGGACGGCATTTTCAGTACCAATGCCCTGGGGTTTAACTACACCGAATCGTGGAAAACCAAACTTACCATCAATGCCAGTTATTTCTGGAATAACGGGAAAAACAATACAAACAAAGTAATTGACCGGCAATATATTATGGGAGGCGAAGTAAGCCAGTATTACAACGAGGGTAGCAAATCCGAAACGGGGAATACCAACCACCGGATGAATATGCGAATTGAATACAATCCCGATACGAATAATTCAATCTTCTTAACACCCCGGCTGAGCATACAGCTTAACAACTCTGAAAGTTCGCTCCTGGCCGCAACGGCCCTTACACCGGAATTCAATACCACTAACCTACTCAATTCAACAAAAAATATAAACACAGGTGATGCCAACGGGTATAATTTCAATAACGATTTTCTTTACCGGCATAAATTTAAAAAGTACGGCCGCACCGCTTCTATTAACATAGGAACGGGCTTTAGCAACCGTTACCGGAACAGTTATGTAAATACCCTCAGCGATTTTTACGGACAGGGCAAAGGAAAATCGAATGATACCATTAACCAGTACGGGAAATCATACAGCAACGGGATAAACCTTTCATCGAACCTTGTTTATACCGAACCCCTTGGAAAAAAGAGCCAGTTACAGCTGAACTATAATATTTCCTGGGCCGAAAATAATAATGATAAAAAAACTTATAATTATGCCTTAGTGCCACAGGATTCTCTTATATTCGACCCAATACTTTCGAATATTTATAACAGCGATTATATTACGCATCGTTTCGGAGCCGGATATCTTTACCAGACCGAAAAAACAAACCTGAATGCCGGGCTTACATACCAGTACGCCATACTTACCGGTAACACCAGTTTCCCCTACATTGAATCAACCGGGAAATCATTCAATTCGATACTTCCTAACCTGATGTTCAATTACAAGTTTACGAAGCTTACCAACCTCAGGGTTGTTTACCGGGCCAGTTCGAATTCGCCATCGGTAACCCAGCTTCAGAAAGTAATCGATAATTCAAATCCACTGCTGCTCACAACCGGGAATCCAACTTTGAAACAGGAAATGAGGCATTTTGCAATGGCCCGCTTTTCGCATTCCAACCAGGACAAAACTAGGAACCTTTTCGGAATGCTGTTTTTCCAGAAGACATTTGACTACATCGGAAATTCTTCATTCACGGCAATCAGGGATACCGTTATTTACGATAAAGAAATTAATGCAGGCACCCGTTTAACCGTTCCTGTAAACCTCAATGGGGCATGGAATGGCCGTATCCTCACAACCATCGGGATGCCCTTAAAACCGCTTAAAAGCAACCTCAACCTGAACGCAGGCCTGAGCTTTAACCGCCTGCCCAGCCTTATCAACACTATCACCAACCAGTCGAATACCTACGGGATAAACCTGGGAGCAGTATTGAGCAGCAACATCAGTCAGAAACTTGATTTTACATTTACTTATAATGTGAACTATAACCTGGTTGACAATAGTATACAGCCGGAACTGAATAACAACTATTTCTTCCAGATAGGTTCGGTATCGTTCAACTGGGAGTTCTGGAAAGGGTTCTTTATGCAGAACACGCTCACCTACCAGAACTACAACGGGATATCCTCGAAAATCTCCGACCAGTACAGCCTATGGAATTTTAACCTGGGTAAAAAACTATTCAAGAACAAAGCCGGAGAAATTAAACTTTCCTGCTACGATATACTCAACCAGAACAAGAGCCTGAACCGAAGCGTTACCGATACCTATATCGAGGATTCAAACACGGAAGTATTAAGCCAGTATTTTATGCTTTCGTTTACTTACAACCTTCGTAAATTTAATGGTAAAATGCCTGTAAATATGGATAACCGGCCCCAAGGTTTTGATGGCCGTCCACCTGATCACATGCATTGATAATCAGAAAACGGAAAATTCAGAAAGCCCTGTGAAAGCGGGGCTTTCTGTTTTCCAACGGGATTTCCTGCAGGAGAAACATAAAATATTGCGTTATCTGAAGGTACTATTCCGCTCACACGGAGTTCTTATGCAGTCCACGCAGGACCCGGCCCCTTCCGCTCCGTAATCCTGTTTCCCGAATGATATAGCAGGAAGAATTTGTAGCAATACCCTGATTAAGATGAAACGGCAATAAAAAAGGCACTGAAACTACTGAGCCAGGATAAATAAATCTAATTTTGCATAAGACTAATCAAGATATAGTGACATCATTATTAGTATTCTCAAAACAGAAGATTAAAATAAAACGGTAAGAAAAATGAAAGGACCTCATGAATAGTTCGCTTCATGCAATTACACAATCGTTTTACGATAATCTTATCGCAGGTGATGCATATCTGATTGTGCTAAAGGGCGTTTGGATAACTGTTTTACTATCAGTCTCAGGATTATTATTTGGTACTATCATAGCGGGATTCTTCTGCTTTCTGCGGATGTCAAAAATAAAAATCTTTAAAATAACAGCCCGTATTATAATAGCGGTGCTTCGAGGCAGTCCGGTGCTGCTTCTGCTGATGATACTTTATTATGTGATTTTTGCCAACAACCGGACCGATGCCGTATTTATTGCTGTTATAGCCTTTGCATTAAACAGCGGATCTCATATCGCTGAGATTATGCGTTCTGCACTAGGAGCGGTCGATAAAAATCAGCTGGAGGCTGCACGGATGCTTGGCTTTTCAAGGTCAAAAGCATTCTTCGCAATTACATTGCCCCAGGCCGGTAAAATTGCCAAACCCGTTTTTCAAAGTGCCATAGTGAATCTTATCCAGTGGACTTCTGTTGTAGGTTATGTAACGATTAACGACCTTACGCGAAGCGTAAATAGCATTGGTGCACGAACAGGCGATCCGTTTTTTGCCTTGTTCTTTGGAATATTAATCTATCTGGGGTTATCGTATACCGTATATGCACTTTTCACAACCGGGGAAAGGAGGCTTGAAGCGAAATGATTAAAATTAAAGGATTAACAAAGCGGTTTGGTAACCTGACGATCTTCGAAAATGTCAATGTACAGGTAAACAAAGGGGAATGTATAGCCTTGATTGGTCCGTCAGGTGCAGGCAAAAGCGTTTTCTTCCGTTCTATTGCCATGCTTGAAAGGCCTGACAGCGGAAATATTTATATCAATGACCAGGACATCACTCAAAAAGGAATTGATTTAAACCAGGTGCGTCAAAAAATGGGGATGGTCTACCAGGGTTTTCATCTTTTTTCGCATCTGAATGTACTCGATAATATCACTTTAGCACCAAGAAAGGTAAAGAAGCAGGACCGTGAATTTGCAGAAACAAAGGCAATGGAATTGCTTAACCTGGTCGGGCTGGAGGACAAAGCCAGCTTTTATCCCAGCCAGCTTTCCGGCGGGCAGCAGCAACGTATTGCTATAGCCCGCAGTCTGGCTATGGAGCCTGAAATAATGCTATTTGATGAACCCACATCAGCTCTTGATCCTACCATGACCTGTGAGGTTCTGTCCATCATAAGGAAGCTCACCAAGATGGGAATTACAATGCTGATCATTACGCATGAGATGAATTTTGCAAAAGAGGTTTCCGACCGCATTTTTTATATGGATATAGGGGGAATCTATGAAGAGGGGACGCCATCCGAAATTTTCGATAAGCCCAAAAAAGAAAAAACCAAAGCGTTTATCAGAAAGCTTAAACTATTCAATTTCCGGATCGACTCCAAAAGCTTTGATATGGTAGCGATGAATGCACAGATCGAAGTCTTTTGCCAGAAATATAATCTTGGATCAAAGCAGGTTTACAATGTGCGGCTGTTCCTGGAAGAACTGATTGTTGAACTGATTAAAACATGCTATACAAATTCACCGCCAGATATTGGATTTACAATAGAATATTCGGACGAGACCAACGGTATAGTGATCTATTTATCCTACAATGGACCTGATTTTAATCCGCTCAATAATATAAGTTCCGGTTTTGATAACCTGGGGATGCTGTTAATAAAGAGAATGGCTCATAAATATGATCATCTTTTTGAAAATGGATGTAATTCTATAATCATTAATCTTTAAATTTAAATTTATGAAAAACAAATCACGATTTTTAATTGGATCATTAACAATGTTGCTCTTGTTCGGCTGCGGGGGACCTTCCACCAAAAAAATCAATGATATTTCCGGTTTAAAGGAGAAAAGCATTGGTCTGATTGCCTTGAGTACGGATTTGAAAGGTATTGACCAATTGGTATCCTACTTTGCCGGACCCATAAAGAAGGTTATTTTATTCAATAGGACTTCGGATGAAATAGCCGCCGTTCTGAATGGCAAGATAGATGCCTTCATGGTACCTGATCTGACGGCCAACTATTACGCCAAAAGAAACCCGAATCTGAAAGTGATTGCACCGGAAAAGCAAGTTGAAGGCACAGTATTTATGAGGGTCCGCACTGAGGACCTGAAACTTAAAAATGAACTGGATAGCGCCATTACCATACTGCAGGTAAACGGAATATTGAAATCACTGGAAGAAAAATGGATTACAAATTTACCAACATCAAACGAACCGTCACTTACCGATATTCCAAAGATTGAAGGGGCAAAAACAATCTATGTAGGTGTAGCAGGAGATTACCCGCCACTCGATTATATTGCAGCCGACGGTCGTCCGGCAGGGTATAACGTTGCTACTCTTACCGAAATCGGCAAAATTCTGAAACTGAATTTTGAGTTTGTATCCATTGAAACACAGGCCCGTTTTGCGGCCCTTGGAAGCAAAAAAATTGATGTGATTTTTTGCAACATACATTCAATCTCCAGGCTGTCGGATATACTAGCAAATAAAAACATGACATCAACCATTCCCTACTGCACCTTCCAGGGCGGATATTTTCTTGTAAAAAAGTGAACGTGTTGACGCCAGGCTCTTTAATCTACAAAAAATCTTGCGTTGAGTTTTACCTATTAATTGCCAATAATGAACCATTTTAAAATTCGCTATGTCCACTGCGACAGATGAAAGTTGGCATTGGGTAATGGCATGAATTGTACCCGGCCAGACCCTTTACCCAAAAACCTGGCATAGGCTTAGCTAAAAACAAGAGGCTGTCTCATAAGGGCAGACTTTTACAATTCGCAGATTATCAACAATATGTATTAGAATATGTCGCATATATTCGATTGTCAGGCAGATAAAACTGATATCTTTATGATACGAATACATCGCGATTCCAACCTATATCGGTATAGCTTTGATTTGTTTGGCAAAGATAATGACACACTTTTGTATAAAAAAAACCAGTACCTCCACCAACCGCCTGAATATCTGTTATATAAAGTCAAATATGTGTTTCAGGTAATAAGAAAAAGAGAAACATATTATTGCGAAGGGCAGATATTTGTTTATCCACGAATCAACATATTGCCCAAAAAATCTTTTAATGAGGCTGAACCTGTTTTGAACAAATCAAATCTTTTGACAGATAAACAACTTGAATTAAAAGGAGATGGCACTAAACACCAACTAATTTATGCCGTAAGTTACCAGTGTGTCGCTAAAAGCCACAAGTACATCCCTGGCAGCGTTAATCAGCATAATATACACGCTGTCCATTTACTCGTTTCTGCTTGTCCGTCATATCCCCCTGAAACCATTTCAAGATCAACCTCAGAGAGTTCATCCACAGTTTCAGGATTAATTTTTGCAGGAAGTACGAGGTAAAATGTTTGTGCATCTTCCTCAAGGATTTTTATAATAATAGAATCGGGAATCCTCATCCCGGTCTCCTGTTCAAGTGTAAACCTTGGATCTTCAATCAGTTGTTTCCTGAAATCTTCATCTTTCATCGCTTTTTCGATGATCCGCTGTTCAAGTTGTTCCCGTTGTTCCATGGGTTTGGATTTTTGTACGTGTGATGAATTTGTTATTTGTAGTCGTAAATGTAACGATAATTTTCCCGGTAAGATAAAAAGAGAGAAAATAAATTAACGCTGAACTGATGCTTAAAAAATCAATCAACAGCGCAAAAGTCTTAGCTGCCTCTAATTTGGTTTAAAGTGTTATAAGAATTCACAAAACAAAAATCTCAACTATCCATATGTGTGATAGTTGAGATTTTTTGTTGTTGTCCGACCAGGGCTCGAACCTGGACTCTTCTGATCCAGAATCAGACGTGTTGCCAGTTACACCATCAGACAATTGTGTATTTGGGAGTGCAAAAGTATACAAATTTTTAAATGCTGCATGTATATAATGAAGATTTTTTAGCCTTTCACCGATTTATTCCAGTTATCCTTCAATGCCACCGTTCGGTTAAAGACAAGTTTTCCTTCAGTACTATCCGGATCAACACAGAAATAACCGAGTCTTTCGAACTGTAACCTGTCGCCTGCTCTTGCTTCAGCAACCGAAGCTTCGGCATAAGCTGTAATCACTTTCAACGAACCGGGATTAAGATTTTCCTTGAAATCGTGGCCTTCGTCCCCATTTTCGGGTGTTTCGGTTGCAAAAAGGCGATCGTACAAACGTACTTCGACAGGTACAGCATGAGCAGCTGATACCCAATGGAGCGTTCCTTTCACCTTTTTGTTGCTGTTTGGCTGCCCGCTGCGGGTATCTTCCTGGTAGGTACAATGAATTTCGGTGATATTCTCTTCACTGTCCTTTACAATGGATTCGCATTTAATAATATAGCCGTACTTCAGGCGTACCTCTCCACCCGGTTTAAGCCTGAAGAATTTTCCTTCAGGGGTTTCCATAAAGTCTTCACGCTCGATATAGAGTTCACGGCTGAACTGCACTTTGCGATAGCCCCCTTCGGGGTCTTCCGGATTATTGATTGCTTCAAGATCTTCAACCTGGCCTTCGGGATAGTTGTCGAGTATAAGTTTAACAGGATTAAGCACCGCCATTACACGGTTCGAACGCCTGTTGAGGTCCTCGCGAACGCAAAACTCAAGCAGGGCCACATCAATCAGCTGGTCGCGCTTGGCTATTCCGATAATATCGGCGAAATTCCTGAGCGATTCGGGAGTATATCCACGCCGGCGTAAGCCACAGATGGTAGGCATGCGTGGATCGTCCCAGCCGGTAACTACCTTTTCATTCACAAGTTGTAGTAGCTTTCGCTTACTCATAACCGTATAGGTCAGGTTTAAACGTGCAAATTCGATCTGTCGCGGGCGATAATCGCCTTCGGCAACCTGTTCGAGGTACCACTCGTAGAGTGGCCTGTGGACCTCGAATTCAAGCGTACAGATGCTGTGGGTAATCCCTTCGAGGTAATCGCTTTGTCCGTGGGCATAGTCATACATAGGATAGATGCACCATTTATCGCCTGTACGGTGGTGACCGGTATGCAGTATACGGTACATGATAGGATCGCGCATCAGCATATTTGGGTGAGCCATATCCACTTTTGCTCTCAAAACCCGGCTTCCGTCAGGGAATTCGCCGTTTTTCATACGGGTAAATAAGTCGAGGTTTTCTTCTGGTGTGCGGCTGCGGTATGGACTTTCTTTCCCGGCACGTGTAACGGTACCACGGTATTCGCTGATTTGTTCTGCGTTCAGGTCATCCACATAAGCTTTGCCTTCCTTAACCATCTTAACAGCCCATTCGTAGAGCTGGTCGAAATAATCGGAAGCATAATAGAGACGGTCGTCCCAGTCGAAACCCAGCCAGCGGACATCTTCCATAATGCTGTCGACATATTCGGTGTCTTCTTTTACCGGGTTTGTATCGTCGAAGCGAAGGTTGGCAAGGCCATTGTATTTTTTAGCTGTACCGAAATTCAGGCAGATGCTTTTTGCATGCCCTATATGCAGGTAACCGTTGGGTTCCGGAGGGAAACGGGTATGAACACGGCCCCCGTTTTTGCCACGGGAAAGCTCTTCTTCGATAATCTGGTGAATGAAATTCAGGGATGCTTTTTCCTCGGCAGGCGTATTCAGGTTTTCCTCTGTCATGATGTTCAGGCGTTTAGGCTTATTAAATCGAAATATTCTGCAAAGGTAAAGTTTATTGGCTTTGCGAAAAGGGGTTGGAGGTAATAGTTGATTGAAAATGGAAAATAGTGAGGCGCAAAGGACGTTGTCGTGCTGTTATTGGGTGAATACAACTATTTTTGCACTTAATTGTTTTATAAAGGCTTTGGGAGTTAGGGGTTGGCATTTAGGGAATCTAGCCATTACCTGTTTCCCATTACACATTAACTAATCAAAAAAATGGGACTGATCGAAATTGAAGGAATGGATTTTTTTGCCTATCACGGCTGTTTTAAGGAAGAACGAGTGATTGGGACCCGGTTTACGGTTGATGCATGGCTTACTACCGACACTTCCGAATCAGAGACCAGCGACGAACTTAAACATACGGTGAATTACCAGGCCGTATACGCGCTTATCAGGCGGGAAATGGAGCAACACTCACATTTACTCGAACATGTCGCCAAGCGCGTTATTGATGCCCTCTACCGCGAATTCCCTCCGTTGACCCATGTGAAGATAAAAGTATCAAAACTTAATCCTGCCCTGGCTGATGGGGGAAAGATCCGGCAGGTGAGTGTCACGCTTGAGAGATAATAGAGGGTCGATGGTGGAAGGTGGGGTATGGAAGTGCCAGAAACAAGTAACCAGAAACCAGAAGCTCTTTTCACCAGCAAATATTTTTAATGATGAATGAAAAAGAAAGACCATTCGAAAAAAAGAAATGCCCGCGTTGCAGCAATGCATTTGTATGCAGCGCTTCGGCTAAATGCTGGTGTTTTGAGTACGATGTAGCTCCCGAAACCATGGAACTAATACAGGATACCTGGCAGGGATGTTTGTGCTCCGATTGCCTGAAATCCTTTTCGAAACAGAAGTAAAAAAAGATTTTGTTGATAAAATGTTAATTACTTACCTTTGCACCCCTAAATCAGGGTTTCGTGGCCGAGTGGCTAGGCAGCGGTCTGCAAAACCGTGTACAGCGGTTCGAATCCGCTCGAAACCTCAAATAATGTGTAAGGATTGTAACTTAATATTGCAATCCTTCACATTATCAATATGTTATCCTTTGGTGAGATAAGGGATAACAGTCCGGTTCTTCAATGTTTTTGGCAAAATGTTAACCAATTTTTAACCAAACATTTTGCCTCATGACAACTCTACACTTTAAGATCATACTACGCAAAGACTATCTCAAAAAGTCCGGCCAATATCCGGTATGTTTGCGTATAACGATTGGCCGGTTTCCGAAACTATTTCCTTTAAACTTTGATTGCCTGGTGAATGACTTCGACCAGGCCAAACAGCGTGTTAAAAAGACGGACCCTTTCCACTTTCATAAAAACGCCCTTATCTTGAAGGCCGAAACAAAAGCCCGTACTATCGCTTTTCACTATGCCATGAATGATAAAAATTTGCCCTTGGATGAATTTACAAGGGTTTACAGCAATGATAACTACGGATCGGTATCTTTTTACGAATATATTGAATACCTCATTGTAAAGCGGGATAGTGAGCTTTCGCCCGACACTTTAGACCATTACAGGAAACAACTTTCAAAATTGAAGAAATTTCGACCTTCGCTTACCTTTAGCGAAGTAAACGAAACTTTTATACTGGAATACAAAGATTACATGATCCGCAACCTTAAAAATATTCCGATCACGTGGAATAAAGGATTAGAGTTTATAAAGCGGGTTTGTAACCAGGCATACAAAGAAGATAAGATTAAGACTAATCCTTTTAAAAACCTGACAATTAACCGACTTAAAGGCACTTACGAGCATTTAACGGTAGATGAACTAAAAAAATTGGATAAATTATTTCAGAAAAATGAATTAGCTAGTAACCGCCAGAACGTTTTAAGATATTTTTTGTTTACGTGTTATACCGGATTGAGGTTCAGGGATATTTATGAATTGCGTTTTATAAACATAAAAACTCATGACAACATAACATTCCTTGACTTCATGCAACATAAAACAAGAAAGGATACCATTATTCCGTTGATATACCAAGCAAAAGAACTTATTCCAGTACCGGAATTTGAGCAACAAAGAGTATTTAACGTTAAGACAGATCAGGATACAAACAGGAAACTAAAAGAAATTATGATTGAAGCCAAAATTAAAA
>CAISRK010000357.1 GCA_903887815.1 uncultured Bacteroidales bacterium
CAGTCCCGTAGGGACGAAATATTGGCGGAAAATATGTCCAGGCCAATTAAATCAGTCCCGTAGGGACGAAATATTGGCGGAAAATATGTCCAGGCCAATTAAATCAGTCCCGTAGGGACGAAATAGAAATCTGGTTCCCGGTTTTTGAATGTTACCCTTTTTAAAACGATTGCGGAAGGCTTTTTGATACCTGCGGAAGCATTATTGGTACCTGCGGAAGGGTATTTGATACCTGCGGAAGGCTTTTTGATACCTGCGGAAGCATTATTGGTACCTGCGGAAGGGTATTTGATACCTGCGGAAGGCTTTTTGATACTTGCGGAAGGTTTATTGATACCTGCGGAAGGCTTGTTGTAATTTGCGGAAGGTTTATTGATACCTGCGGAAGGCTTTTTGATACCTGCGGAAGGCTTTTTGATACCTGCGGAAGGTATTTTGATACCTGCGGAAGGGTATTTGATACCTGCGGAAGGCTTTTTGATACCTGCGGAAGCATTATTGGTACCTACGGAAGGGTATTTGATACTTACGGAAGGCTTGTTGTAATTTGCGGAAGGTTTATTGATACCTGCGGAAGGCTTGTTGTAATTTGCGGAAGGATTATTGAAAGTTATTCTTTGCTTTTCGGCATCAGCGGTTGAAGAAAAAAACTGCAGCTGCTTTTCAGGCAACTGCAGTAATGATATAAGGTCAACTCAGGGAGTATTGTGGGACAGGGGACGAGAACCTATTGAAGGAGAGATACAAGCCTATACATTTTTAAACGCAAGTTTCGAAATTGGTTTGTACTGCGGGCTTGCTGCGCCGAAAACGGATTTAATATAGGTTTTTGAGTCCGTGGCAACATCAAAAAGCCCTGTTTGGGGACCATAGAAGATAGCATCGCGAGCGATGCGGGCATTGATTAAAGGGGTAGCAGCGGCAAGTACGGCTTCGTTTTTTACGATAAGCATATCGTAAATTTCACGAAGTGTAGCCACCTGGAGGTCGGTTTCGTTGGGGGCATACGAAGGTATGCCTGCCAGCAGCTGAATAAGTTTGTCGAAATTGTCCAGACGGCTGTTGTAGCTCATCTGCGAAGCAGAATTTTCCCTTGTTACCTTGCCTTCGGCTGCCAGTGCCGATTTCTGCTCTTCGGTCTTTTTAGGAGTTGCCCTTGTTCCCTGGATTTTGCGTATAATAGTTTTTGCATTGTCGACAACCTGCTCGGTGGTGTCGGATGCTTTGAGCGAATTGAGAATACGTGTAGTAAGCTTGCTCAGTGGAGCAATGGCAACTTCCCTGTCGGCAACAGCATTGCTGTAGGCTGGAAAAAGGGCATTGATGTCGCGGAGTGCCGATTTGGCCAGGTTGGAAAGATTTCTCATTTCCTCTACCTGTATCGACACTTTGGATGGGTTGTACGCTGAGCCAAAGCCAGTTGCGGCTGCGATTAGTTCATCGAAATTGGCTACGTTTTTTGCATTTCCGGATTCAGAAGTAGTTTTCATAATAACTGAAGTTTAATGAATGAATATGAGTATGATTAAAAAACATATTAAAGATATATAAATATATAGCCGGATCAAAAAAAAATTATTAACAGGTAAAATAGGGAGGTCGGCGGGGAAGCCATAGCAATACATTTTCCTCCGTTCGCGCTCGTCCTATTTTAAGACCAGTGCAGGTAAATCGCTATGAAAGCTCATTGACTGCATATGTAAAGCGTTGACTAAGCATCGGATAAGTACAACTTAAAATCCTGATAAAAATTATATACTGCCGGCTAAAAGAAGGGGATTTCATAAAGAAGCCACTTTGTTGAGAATGTATTGATTAATGGAAAGCCGATTAAAATATAGGACATTGTATTATATTTGCTTGTCAGGGCAATAAAAGCAAATATGAAAATAACAAAAACTAAAAAGAGGTGGGGCATTATTTTGCTTTTGCTTGCCCTACTTATAGGCCTTGCCTTTTATCCGTCAACGCCTCAGTATCCCATTCAATATTATGAAAGAGAAAGTGGGCACTTAAAAACCGAAAAGGTGGCCGGAGAAAAGTGGCTGGTATGGTTGTATTACAATCCAATTGGAGAAGCAACCTTGTGGGCGTTGGCTAGAAGGAGGCTGGTTTCAGCTATCTATGGTACAATGATGGATCGCTCTTCTTCAGCAAAAAAGATACATCCCTTTATTGAAGATTTTGATATTGATATGAGCGTTGCCCGGGAAACGGAGTTCACCAATTTCAACGATTTTTTTACCCGAAAGCTAAAGGATGGTGCAAGACCGGTTGATACCAGTTCTGCTGTTGTTGTATCACCTGCCGATGGGAAAATTCTGGCTTATACTGATATTAGCAACTCCTGGTTTATAATTAAAGGATATCGCTTTGATGTATCCTCCTTTCTGAATAATCCTGATCTTGCACAAAAGTACCATGATGGCGCAATGCTTATCATCCGGCTGGCCCCGATGGATTACCATCGTTTTCATTTTCCGGTCAGTGGGAATGTATCTCCAAACAAGAAGATTGAGGGTGACTATTATTCAGTCAACCCCTTTGCTTTGCGTAAAAAGGCTGAAATATTCTGTCTGAACAAACGGGAATATTCAATCCTTTCAAATCCTTTGTTTGGGGATGTTGTTTTGGCTGAAGTTGGGGCTACCATGGTAGGAAGCATAGTGCAAACTTTTAAGGAAAGTACAGTAAATAAAGGCGAAGAGAAAGGCTACTTTAAATTTGGAGGCTCAACGGTAGTGCTGCTGTTCGAAAAAAATAAAATCCACATTGATGAGGATTTATTGATTAATACAGCAAAGGGCTATGAAACTACTGTTAAAATGGGAGAAAGAATCGGAGAAGAAAAATGAAAGAGATATTCACAGTGTTTGTACCCTCTGGTGTCCCGAGTTACCAAACTGAGAACTTTGTTTTACCCTCCCCACCTTATCCATCCTTTGTCTGTACGTCAATACCATTGTCAGGCACAAATGCATCATGCTTCATCCACTCGCGCTCACACTGAAATCCCATACGATGATTCTAACGTAAAAATGCAACTATGAGCGAAAACTACTATATGATAAATATGCAGAAACTACTTTACATTGTTAAAGAGCTGCATATCAGGGGCTATGAAAAATTAAGGATAATTCCATCTCTATCCCCTTCGGGCTTATATTGGAGATGCATATTTCTTGCAGATACCGATTCAGACAGAACGACAATTGTTTCTTCCGGCTGGATTCAGGATGTTCTTGCTATAGAGCAAAAAAACGAATATTCTATAGGTGAATTGACAGATAGGTTTGAAAAGGACCATATTGATTTTCTAAATCTGTGTAAAGCGAAAAACAAGGAATATGTTGCCTGGTATGTTGATATGCTACATTGTTTAAAAGAAGGCGAATTACCCTACGCATTTTCTGACTATTTTGGCCCGACTGGTTATTGGGAAACCTCACAAAAACAGAATATCCCTACATTACCGGATGAAAAAAGTTATTACGGTAATACGTAACGTTTTATTAGTGCCATACACTAAAAAAAGGCAAAATCCCATTTGCCAGTCGTTATCATGGAATTACAAATATCGTTCGGTTGTGTAAGCAAAAGCCGGTTATTAAGATTACAGTCAAGCTCTAGGCATAGCTTGCTCTTGATATTTTATAAAAGATCCAGTTTTGTCTTTCAGGGTGTACAGTTTGTTGGTACACAAACAAAAAAGCAGTTAACACTTGCGTATTAACTGCCAAATTTCAATGTGACCCCATCAGGATTCAAACCTGAAACCTTCTGATCCGTAGTCAGATACTCTATTCAGTTGAGCTATGGGGCCTCTTTAGAGGGTGCAAATATACAACTTTATTTAAATTGGCAAACCCATAAATGCTATTTTTGTGCAATAATCCGAAAAACATCCGATGAATAACCTTGATTTCCTTGACCTGATCCCAGCTATGACCCGGGAACTTCCATTTGCTATTACCGTTTGCGATACCGAAGGAGTAATCCTGTATATAAACGACCGGTCGGCTGTAACATTTCAAAAATACGGCGGGGCTGAAATTATAGGTACAAACCTGTTTTTATACCACCATGGACCTTCGGCTGTTAAACTCCGCGAATTGCTTGATACAGACGGAACACATGCCTATACAATTGAGAAAAACGGTATTAAAAAAATGATTTACCAGTCACCCTGGTTCCGTGAAGGGAAGTTTGCAGGCCTGATCGAACTTTCCCTCGAAATCCCTGTGGAAATGCCGCATTTTGTAAGGGGGTAGGCTTGGGAGGTTTGAGGATTTTCGGGAGATTGAGAGTACAAGAGTTTCAGAGTTTCAGTCCCGATAGCAATCGGGATCAG
>CAISRK010000358.1 GCA_903887815.1 uncultured Bacteroidales bacterium
GTGACTGGAGTTCAGACGTGTGCTCTTCCGATCTGAATTCAACCTTGGAAACCACCCAGATTATGAGGGATGAAATAAAGAAGTATACCGAAGGAATTTCGAACGATGATCTTGACCAGGTCAAGAGCACATTGTTGCTTAGTTATTCGGGGAAATTTGAAACCCTGCAGCAGCTCGACGATATGCTGGCACCTATAGTAATTTATGATCTTCCTTTCGATTATATCAAACAGCGCGAAGAAATTGTAAAAGACATAACACCAGCTGAGCATGCAGCGCTTTCGCAGAAATATATCCATCCCGATCAGCTAATCTACCTGGTTGTAGGCGATAAAGCTACGCAATTCGACAAATTGAAGGAATTAGGCTTTGGCGATCCTACACTCCTTGATAAAACAGGGAAGCCGGCAGGAAAATAACAGGTTCCTCTGACCAAGATCTGCCATCAATTTATTAGAGGTCCTTTACCTGGTTTTATCTGAAACAACAGGGTTTAAGGATCGGATACAAAAAGAGAGACCGGAAATGGCCTCTCTTTTTTATTTATGGGGTTTCCCCTTTTTATAATTGCGGAGGCTCAAATCTACTTTTTATCTATTTTGTCAATATTTTCCATTCCTTCAATGTCCATGGCTTTTGAGAGTTTTGATATCGATTTGAGATTGATGTTTCCGGTTATATAAATCAGCACATTATCGTTGCCGCCGCCTATCATCAGGAATTCGGTAATTAAATCCCCTTTTTTACGGATAAGCATTTTGAAAACCTGGTCTTTCTCCTTTACCGACATGAGTTCTTCGTATTGTGCAGCCGGAAAACTCTTACTGATCTCATTATAAAAATTGAGCTTCACTTTATGGGCAGTGGCTGAATCGGGTGCGAGGATGCGTATCGATTCGAGCCCTTTTACTGCCTGGTTGAATTCGTCCTTGCTTTCGGTTTCGCTTGCAAAAAGGCTGAACATTGCTTTTGAAATCGAAACAGTAGTATAACCATCCCTGTCGGCATATTTTGCAAACAGCTGTTCCACTGCTGTATTCTGGGCATTTACAATCACTGCACTCATCATGAGCAATAATCCAAGTAGTATCTTTTTCATATTATTTGTTTTTTACTGAGTTAACAATTTTATCAATTTCGGCAACTCTTTTCAGATGGCCGAAGGACTCATCAACCTTTGCCAGGTATTTCAGGTTGGTGGTATTATGGTTCATGCTCCTGGAAACCATCAGCAATACACGCTTTGTTTCGATGTAAGCCAGTTTCGGATCTTTAAACGTATCTTTAACTGGTGGCTCAGGCTTATCGATATATTGATAGATTCCCAGGGAAAGTACCAGCAAGGCGGCCGCACTTCCCACCCAGGCCGAAACCCGGCGGAAACGGCTCCTGGTTTCGCGTTTCCATTCATTTTCAATAAGCGAATTCAGGTCAGCGGAAACGTCAAATGAGGGTGCTGCCTGGCGGTGTTCTTCAGCAAAATAGCTGAACAACTCTTTCATTTCGAGTTGCTCCGCCGGTAAACCCGGCTGGCTGAAATATTCCCTTAGCAGGGTTTCCTCCTCCAGGGTAGATTTCCCTTCGAGGTAACGGTTCATGATTTCCTCAATCACTCGGTATTCCATAGTTGTAAACTTTTATTAATTCTTCCTTTATCCATTTGCGGGCAATGCAAAGCTGCACCCTTACATTGTTTGCCGTGGTGTCGGCAAGGATTGCAATTTCCTCAAAAGAACAGCAGTCGATGTCGCGCATTTGTATAATCATTTTCTGCTTTTCGGGCAGCATTTGTATCAGTTTCCTTATCTCGGCTATTTTCTCATGATGATCGAAAGTTGCTTCGGGGTTGTTTCCCAGGGTTTTCAGTACGTCAATATCAACCATTTCTCTTTGCTGACGGAGTTTATCGAGGCATTTGTTTTTAAGAACAGTGCAGGCGAAGGCATCAATACTAATGATGTCGCTGAGTTCATGACGCTTTTCCCAGAGTTTCAGAAACGATTCCTGAAGCACATCTTTGGCTGTTTCCGAATTTCCAAGCAAGCGGAATGCAACCCGGTACAACTTGTCGCCCATCGGAATTACCTGCTTCTGGAACTCTTCTTTTGTCATTTGCTTTCAATAAACTGTAGCTGACTGCAATTCAGATCTTTGATCTTATTCCGTTTTGTCCTCATTCTCAGTGGAACAATGCTTGCGGATTTAATTATTATCGTAGTCTGTATCCTTTTTATTGCCTTTATCCGTAACCTGGCTGGTCATTTCCCTGGCCTGTTCCAGCGACATGCTTCCTGTTATTTCGACCATCACATTTGTAGTGCCACCTGATACAAACAGCACTTCGGTTATTCGCCTTTTATCCTTTTTACATAAAAGAATCGACTTTTCACCGTTTTGTTTCACCGACATCAGCTCTTCGTATCCTGAACGGTTGATTTGGGGTACAATTTCGGTATAAAAATTCAATTTTGGATTAAGCTTTTCGTCCTGGACGGTAAGAATCCGAAGTGAAGAAATCCGCAGATCAGGATCTTTATCCGGATTGCCAAGCAACCCTGCAGGGGGATTCGAAAAATTTACGGTGGTAAAACCGTTTTTATCCGCGTAACGGTCGAAGAAACGGTCGAAGGTATGATTTTGAGCACTTGCACCCAGCATGATAAAAAGGACAATTACGGAGGTCAGAAAAGTTGTTTTCATAAGTTTCGGTTTTAAAACAGGATTTGTTATAGCTATGACGAAACATATCCAATAATATTAATTGAAAACGCGAAAAAGTTTTGTAAGGCTGTTTCCCATTGCAGAATCCGGAAAGGGAATGGTTTGTTTCCTGATTTAAGAATCTTATTGATTCATTGGAATGTCAGTGTGCTTCGGGCAAAGCAAACGTACCTTAAAATACGGAATGCAGAAAATCGTTGATTTCAGGTTCAGGAACAAAATTGATAATAGAATAATCCTGAATGATATTTCTGAAACCCGATAGGATACTATTCGCTTACTTGCAGATAACAATGAAAAGGGATACAGTTCTTTTCTGTGCCCTTCGGGCTATTTCATAATTAAACAGATATCAGTTATTTAGCGATCAGGAGTTGGCGAACCAGGATTTCGTCATTGCTCATCTTCATTTTCACCAGGTAACTACCTGCCGGTGAAGCTGAGAAATCGAATATATAATCGCTGTTTGTACTGCATTTTCTTGAAGCAACCACCTTGCCTGAAAGGTCAAAAATATTGACCTCATTAATAGTTCCGTTTATTCCCGTAATTATCCGGAACTGACCATTTGATGGATTTGGAATGATACGTATTGTGCCACCCGCGAAATCAGCGATACCTACAAAATCATTCTGTACAACAGTTACGATAACTGTAGGAATTCCGGAAACAGTAACCCTGATATTAGCTGTTCGAACACCAGATGAGGGATTTGCCTGATAGGTTGAGGTTAGCGTTCCGGAGCCGGAACCTGAAGCCGGAACTGAACACCAGGAAGCATCACTCACTGCTGACCAGCCAGAATTGGAAGTTATTGCGAAATTGGTGGTGCCTGCTGCTGCTGCAACGAACTGGGAAGGTGGGGTAACAAGCAATAAAGGGCTTGCCGCCGACTGTGTAATGGTGGAAGACTGGGGAGTGAAGCCCGGAGCACTGACCATAATTGTAGCTATTCTTACAAGAGTGGTTGTGTTTTCTGTATATGTTGCGATGAGAGCTCCCGATCCGTTTCCTCCGGCCGGAATCGTGCACCACTGAACATTGCTCGCAGCTGTCCATGAAGATGCGGTTGTTGTAACACTGAAATTCGTGTTTCCGGCTGTAGATGCAACATTCTGGTTGGGTGGTGTAAGTGTAAGTATGGCGCTTGCACCATCCTGAGTGAGAGTTACAACAACCGGGGCGAGACCTGTGACAGTTACTGTAATATTGGCAACTCGTGGAGAAATGAGATTATTTATCGCGTAGTTGGCCGTAATTGTGCCATTCCCGGTTCCAGAAGTATTCACCGTGCACCATGCCTGATCACTAACAACCGACCATGAAGTATTTGATGTAACTGTATAGTAAGCGGATCCGCCTGCAGAAGCTGGTACATTTTGGTTGGGAGGTGTAACTGATAGTGTAGGTGTAACACCGGATTGAGTCACTGTTACAACAACGGGAGCCAGCCCGGATACGGTTACGGTAATGCTTGCGACTCGCGAAGGGATAAGTGTATTTGCAGCATAGGTTGTAGCGATAGTTCCATTTCCGGTGCCTGAAGGTGTAACAGCACACCATGCCTGGTTGCTGGTAGCTGTCCATGCCGAATTTGAAGTAACAGCAAAGTTTGTGGCTCCGGCAGGAGATGTAACATTCTGGTTCGGGGGCGTAACAGCAAGAGTAGACGAATTTGTCGTGAACTGGAGATCGCTGCCATAAACCGTATTGCTGCCGGCAACACCGACAAGCCTGAAATGGTAGGTAGTACCGCTTGAAAGACTGCTGATTGGTGAATTAACAGTTACTACACTACTGCCGGAACCGGCTGAAACTGCTGTTGTGGAATTCCCATAAGCAGTAGTCAAACCCCATTCGAAATGCCAGGTAGTGGCAACACCCTGGGGATTTACAGAACCGTTCAGGGTTGCTGAAGTAAAAGTAATATTATTTGCCGCAAGGGTTGTAACAACCGGTCCGCTTGACGAAGCAAGCCAAATAGTGGCATTCATAAGCAAAAGCCTGTGGTTTCCTCCGGCATCAGCCGTCCAGCCATTATAAAGCACATCATTGGGATCACCTGTTCCGTCGTCGCATGGCGAACTATCGCCAACTCCCACAACTTTCCCGCTTCCATATGTTGCATGGGCAACCATTACATTTGTGTTGCCAAATGAAGACCCTGTTTTGTATACAACACCGGTAACACTGCTGTTAACCGCAGGAGTCATGGTTATTGAAGTGCCGTTGCTCCACATAGCAGAAGTAACACTCCCCATAGTTCCATGCAGCAAGGGATCCGAAGGCAGGTTGGGGATATTGGTTGTGGTTTGCGAAAAATTGGCATAATCGAACGTCATCCCGAAGGGATTTGACTGGACACTATTGTTACTGAGGAAATCATCCCAGATATGAGGGGAATCGTATCCATCATTATTGCGGTCGGAAACATCATGATCCGAAACCATGAACAAGCCACCCCCGTTCTGAACAAACTGCATCATGGCAGTTTTTTCTGCAGCCGTGAAAAGAATGTTAGGTTCACAAACTATGTATACCTTATAATTTGATAAATCCTGAGGATTACCCGTGTTTCCATAAGTGATCTGACCATTATAGGGAAGGGTTTCGACCCAGTATCCGTGTTTTACACATTCGATACCCCAGGCAGAAAGAGCCCCCTGCCAATAGGTTTCGACGGTAGATTGTGTTACCGTTGCCTGCCCGGGGGTAGGCAGTTGCTGTGGGTTGGATTCAGTGCCTCCGCCAACTACGGCAGGACCGGTTGAATATCCAAGATTATGTGTATCGGCATCGATAATCCAGTCGGCATTTCCGGCAGTTTCAGCTTTTGTGGCATCGAACAGGATCTTGACCTGCTGGCTTTTTACTATAAATGAAAAGAAGATGAAGGGAATTATAAGCAGGTATTTTTTCATGATTTTTATTTCGGCTGCAAAAATAGACAAAATCAGCATGTTGTTTACGCCCGATCCGGGATTGGGTTCTGGTACCAACTTGCAAATGTTGTTTCAGATAAAACTGAAATGGGGTATTAAGCCGGTTTCTGTTGATCCTGCAATGAGACCAGGACAGGGTAACAGCCACTTTTCGTGACGGTTTATGGAAAAAGAAAAAGGAGGCCAAATCCGACCTCCTTCTTTTGCAGCCTTCTATTTCGGTTCTTTAACTGTCCTTGATTTCCTAAAAGCTACCATATATGTTTTCAGATTACCTTTATGCCAAAGAACGGCAATACAGATTCGATATTTTCGGGTGTTACCGGCAGGTAAAACTTTCCCTCTTTAAAAATAAAGAACTCATATTCGAGATGTGCCTTTTCGTAAGTATTATCACACAATTCGCCATGGGCCTGGACTTTACTGTATTTATAGAGCCTGAAGCCATTGCGTGATGTAACATATTCCATCAAAGCAGAGCAGTTTGCCGGTGCACCTTTGCATGCCAAAGGAAGCCTATCATACAGGCGGCCGTCGCAGGAATAGGAACTAACTTTACTGAACGGAACTTTTACTGTTGTTCCATCGGTCATAGTAAGGCTCATATTGAATAAGCCAGGTTTCATGGTTTGGCAAAAATAGATTTTGCTGCCTACAGATACATAATTGGTTGCCTCGCCCCCGGCGTTAAGCATAAGAACGGTCATGACGAGTATTAATGATACAAATAGTTTTTTCATTGCTTGGTCCTCCATATTTTAGGTTAATAAATTTATGAAGCAAATGTACATAACAAGCTGAAAGTGAAGCAAATGTATTCGATAATATGGCAAAAAGAATCGACTAACGGTTGATCGGATTTATCGGGCGGTTCAAAGGATAAAATGAACGGTTTACCGATGGGCAGGAGCGCAGGCTGAGGTGTTTTTATTAATAATTATATAATTTGAGAACAACGATTAACGGTTTTAGATCCGCATAGTTGAATTGCAGGATCTCCTTATATGAAAACCCGGTAGTAATCAGAAATTTTAATATTTAGTATCTTTCAGTATGCAGTGCCTTCAATAATACAGGAAAAACACGGCAACTCCCGGATTAAACGCCGGTTTCCGTGGCTGGAGTTCAACCTGATAAGGGATGTGGAAAAAGCCTGGTATGAAAAGAATTCTTTTTTACTTTTTCTTTTCGATAAGTTCGAAGAAATTCTTCTGGTAGGTATCGCCGATCGGGATACGCTGATCAGCAATTTTTATATGCTTTCTTTCAATAGATTCAATTTTAGCCATAGCAACAAAGTAGGACCTGTGAACCCGGCAGAACTGACGCTCAGGCAACACTTCTTCAATACCGCGGGCGTTCATAAGCGTCATAATGCGCTTGTTTTTGGTCACGATCCGCCAATAGTCGCCCATACCTTCAACGTAAAGAACGTCTGAAGTTGTAACTTTTTCGATATGTGTATCCGTTTTCACGAAAAAATAGTCTTTATCGCTTACGTCGGCAGGAGGTGCGGCTATTTTTTCACCTTCAGGAGCCTGAGTTTCGTTTTTCATCCGGTCGTAAACCTTATTAACACCTTTCAAGAACCGTTCGAACGAAATTGGCTTAAGCAGGTAATCCGTCACATCGAGGTCGAATCCCTGGAGGGCATAGTTATCGTAAGCGGTTGTCATAATCACGTAAGGTTTCACCTTCAGCACATTGAGCAACTGTATACCGGTAAAATCCTCCATCTGTATATCGAGCAGGATAAGATCGACGCGGTTGTTGCGGAGGTATTCCATCGTATCGATGGCATTATCGAAAGCCTGCTGCAGGTTCAGGAAAGGAACCTTGGTGCAGTAATCTTTTATAATGTCGAGAGCCAGGGGCTCATCGTCGACTGCTATGCAATTGATTTTCATATTATTATGATATTTCAAGATTTATCCGGAATATGTCATAATCCTGTTTTACCGTCAGGTGATGTTTTCCGGGATATATAAGTTGAAGTCGTCTCTTAATTATTTTCAGGCTGATCCCGCTCGATGGCTCATCAATGGCTGATGAGGATTTTTTAAGGTAATTGGTAACTTCAAAATGTATTTTCCCATTTAATGTGGATAGGTAAATAATAATTCCAGGCCGCTGGGTTTTGCTGCTGTGTTTAAATGCATTTTCGACAAACGAAATCAGCAGCATGGGTGCGATGGTGCGCTCGTCGGTATTGCCTTCGATCCGGAGCGAGACAAAATCAGTATGCTTGATACGCAGATTCTGTAATTCGATAAAACTTTTCAGGTATTCAACCTCTTTTTCGAGAGGAACCATTGTAGAAGCAGAATCGTACAGCATGTATCGCATGATGGATGACAATTTCATAAACGCTTCGGGCGCTTCGTCAGATTTACGGTAAACCAGCGAATAAATATTATTGAGGGTATTGAAAAGAAAATGCGGGTTTACCTGCGACCGCATGAGGGCGAGTTCGCTTGCCTGCTGCTGGTTGATGAGTTCGTCGCGCAGTTTCTGTGATTCGAACCAGTTGATCATAAACCGTATCAGCATGGCGTATATTCCTATAATTATCACCAGCCTGAGGTTATTCCACATATAAACCATTTCAAACATAGTATCCTTTTCGGGTTTGCATATGAAGAGTTTCCAGATATAATATTCAGCCGGTGCCCTGAATGCTGTAATCAGAACTATCATGATAAGCCCGGTAGAAATGGCCAGAATCCTGCTGTTAAATCTGATTAAACGAGGAAATACGAGGTAAACGGTATAAAAAGTGATCATATTCAGTATGGCTGAAATACACACATCTTTCAGATAGCTGTTATTGGCCAGCAAAGTCTCATCAAGCTTTCCGACATAAAGTGGAAAGAGGCCCTGGTTTATCATATAAAACCAGAAGAGTACATGGATGAGTATAATATTTTTCCGTTTCATTCGGTCAACCTTTTCAGTTTGGATTTTCACTATCTAAGCAATACAAAGTAATGAAAAACAGGTTGGTAAGCCCTAATCAAATCGATGAACTGTATTGATTTTCCGTCAAATCGAGTGTCTGCATCTGCCAGACGGAAAAAATACCCGGTGAAGCTGAAAACACACATCCTGGTTGATGTCAAAGTGCCGACTGTATATGTCTGCGGAAATCAGGTGGGTTTACCGGGATTTTCAGGAATAATAACCCTGAATTCGCTTCCTTTTCCCACTTCACTTTCCACTTCAATCCGTCCGCCATGTTTTTCGATAAATTCCCTGCAAAGTATTAATCCCAGTCCTGTTCCCGGCTCCTGGTCGGTTCCCTTGGTTTTATGGGCTGTATCGATACTGAACAGGCGCTTCAGTCTTTCGGCCGGTATTCCGATTCCGTTATCTTTTACACTCAATATGCAAAAACCATTATCTGGGAATATCCCAATCCGGACTTCACCATTCCTCGGGGTAAATTTCAGTGCATTGGTGAGGAGATTCCGCAGTATGGTACTCATCATGTTTGCATCGCCGCTAACTATTCCACCCGTATTAAAATCGGATAGTACAGTGATGTTTTTGCGCGCAGCCTGAACGGCGACAAGTTCAATGATTTCCTCAGCCCGGAGTTTCAGGTCGACCGGTTCAGGCCTGAACGAAATGGTGCCGGTTTGGGAACGGGCCCACAACAGCAGGTTTTCGAGCAGTTCGTGAGCTTGTTGCGATGATCCTTTAATATTTTCAAGTGTTTTCTGAAGCTTTTCGGCATCAATTTCATCGAGGCTGATCAACAGTATGTCGGTGAGCCCGATTATAGCGTTGAAAGGATTCCTGAGATCGTGTGCAATAATGGAGAAGAATTTGTCCTTCGCGGCATTGAGCTCATTCAGCTCCGTATTTTTGATTAAGATTTCCGATTTCTGTTCTTCGATAAGTTGTGTCCGTACCCTGACTTTTTCCTCCAGGACCTTTCGTTCCCTGATGTGGTTCCGCTCCCTGATTTTTATATACAGATAGATTATAAAAGCAACCAGGAGGAAATATGCTGCATAAGCAGCCCAACTTTTCCACCAAGGCGGGCGGATAATTATCTGGAGGCTTACCCCGGTTTCATTCCAGCGTCCGTCGTTGTTGCACCCTTTTACATGCATGGTATAATCGCCCGGCGAGAGGTTTGTAAAAGCAACAAAATTCCGGGTTCCTATGTCGTTCCAGTCGTTGTCGACACCATCAAGCCTGTAGGCATAGCGGTTTTTGACCGGATTTGTGAATTCAAGCGCCGCGAATTCGATTGTGAAAGTATTTTCGTTATAATTTAGAATAACCGGTCCGCCTTTTTCCATGTTTAAATATTCGCGGGTACCTTTCCCTGATTTGTAGGCAGCAGTTACGGCAATGACCGGTATATGCGGATTGTCGCTGAGCGAATCAGGATAGAATGAATTGAAGCCGTTCATCCCCCCGAAAAACATTTCCCCATTGGAATTCATGAACGAAGCACCCATGTTAAATTCAGGGCTCTGTAAACCATCTTCCACTGTAAAGGTGCGAAATTTGCCATCAGCCTGATTGAAACGGCAC
>CAISRK010000359.1 GCA_903887815.1 uncultured Bacteroidales bacterium
CCCATTTCGACGAACGTATTATAATATCCCCGGTCACCTGCGGGGAGGGCTGTGAATTTACTCCGGTTCCTGTATTCCGGATAATCGGTATTCCCTACAGTACCAAGGCTGGTATTCTTGTCCCAGTATTCGGTTGATGCCATCGCTTTTGCTGTTTTATTGCCGGTTAACGAGCCATCGAAATTGTATCCCCGCGAAATCAGGTAATTTTCCAGTATAGTATATTCATCAATCGTTGGAATATGCCAGCCCGACGGGCATATCCCCCTGCTGTCGGTAACAACGTACCATGTGTATAACCTGCCGTAAAGCGCAACATTGTTTTCATATCCACCGCCGGGCCATTGGTATCTGGGCGACACTTCACCCGAAATATTTAATGTTGAAGGTTGTGTGGTATTGATAGCCGTTCCGTTATTATAATGCGAAACTTTCAGATTCTCAGCCATCCAGGTTTGAGTGCCGAAAGTAATAGTTTTATATGTATTGTCGTCGATGTCGGTGACTGTTCCATAATCAAGCGTTTTAATGATAATTTCATTTCCGTAAACAGTGCCCTCAACACTCACTGCATAGGCTCTTACATAGTAGGTTGTATTAATATCCAGTCCCGACACTGCAACAACAAAGTCGCCTGTTCCGGAGCCTTCACTTTTTTTACTGTCTTTAACAGTCGGATTTGAGCCTGGACCCCAGCATATACCCCTTTCAGTAATGGAAAGTCCGCCCGGACTTGTAACTGTACCACCGCCTCTTATCGAAAACTGCGTTATATTTGTTATGTTAGCTGTAGTTACAGCGGGTATTTGTATAGTTTTAAATGTAATATTGTTACCATAGCCGGTCCCGGCCTCATTTATTGCATAGGCACGGACAAAATAGGTAGTGTTGGGAGCAAGATTTATAAGGGTACTGGTGAAAGTCATAGCATTTAAGCTATTTGCGAGTTTTGAATCCGCTATGGTAGGATCCGGGTTCTGACCCCAGCAAACACCTCTTTCAGCTACAGGTGCACTTCCACCGGAGGTTATCGTTCCCCCGCTTGTAGCCGTTGTAGAAGAGATATATGTAGCAATTGTGGTAATCAAAGCGGGGATTTGCTTTGGATCCTCATTTTTCTTGCAACTGCCTGAAATTAATAGTGTTATTAACATAATTATAAGTATTGATAACCAAAAGCCAGATCTTTTTTCCATAGGATTAATTTATAGTACCGCGGTTGTTATGCCTTAATAAAGGTAGATGTTAGTTTATTTTTTAGCTCTGTTTAATATTAGAATTTGAACACCCCAAGAGTGTTAAGGATGATTTATATAATGGAGGTAAATGTACAAACAAAATGATTTTTAACAGGAATCCGGGAATATATTCTTAAAGGATTTATTCCGGGAAACAGAACATCAGTTGCTCCTGAAAGCGTGGGTTTAAATTTTGCCTGTTCGTATATAAAATAGATACACCAGCGGTGAATATCACTTAAGAGGCTCTTCATCCATCTGACTTTTTTTATTATATGAATTTGAATACCGAATATTGATTTGCGATTTTAGATTTTAGATGTCTTCTGGGATACCAACTGCCAATTCGTCATTTGTGGTCATTCGTAGCCATTGGTTGTTATTCGTAGTCAATTTGTAAATCGTCATTCGTAAATCCCAAATCCTCAACCCCTTACTCAAAATCCTCATACAACAAATACTTTTTCCTCGTTTGCTTGAACTGCTGAAGTCCCGGTTGCCAGGAGGTGCGGATTTCTTCCTCGCTTTTGCCGGCGATCACCTGTTCGCGCAGGCTGGCTGTGCCGGCCAGTTTATCGAAATAGGAGCCGAAAAAATCCCCTTTCAGGTTTGCACTCATCACTTTGTATGCAATCAGCAGCCACGAAAGGTAAATGTGTCCGTCAGCACGGATAAGTTCTGCTGCACTGCCGAGGTAATTGCCGTAGCATAGCTGACCGTTAAACGGAGGGTTTTCGCTGACCCCTTTTATTGGATAAGGAGTAAAATCGTATGAGCCGGATAAATAGAGGGGATGTCCGATAACTTTGAATGGTGTTGCTGTTCCCCTCCCCACGCTCATTACCGTGCCTTCGAACAGGCATAAAGAAGGATAGAGGTACACGGCTTCCATATCCTGCAGGTTGGGCGAAGGCTTAACCGGCAGCTGGTAACGCGAGTTATGCGTGTAGCCGGTACATTTTATAACCTGCAGGTTACATGCTTTGCCTTCCGAAAGCCATTTTTCGCCGTTAACCATCGTGGCATATTCGCCTATGGTCATTCCGTACACTATGGGTACCGGGTGCAGCCCGACAAAAGAGGCGTATGCAGGTTCAAGCAAGGGGCCGTCGACATAATACCCGTTCGGGTTTGGTCGATCGAGAACAATAAGTGAGACATTATTTTCGGCACAGGCTTCCATTACATAGGTTAAGGTCGAGATATAGGTGTAAAACCGCGCCCCTACATCCTGTATGTCAAAAATCATAATATCAATATTAAGCATTTCCTCTTTAGTTGGTTTTTTCTGATTTCCATACAACGATACAACATCAAGCCCTGTTTTCGGGTCTTTTGCATTGTTTATTTCTTTCCCGTCGGGCTGGTCGCCCCTGAAACCATGTTCAGGCCCGAAAACTTTTACAACATTTACGCCAAGCGAAAGAAGGGAGTCGGCCAGGTGGGTCTGGTTAATAAGGGAAGTATTGTTTGCAACAATGCCGACTCTTTTGCCCCTGATTAGTGGTAAATATTCTCCTACAGAGTAGGCTCCCGCCTGAATGAATTCAATCTGGTATTTAGTATTGCCCTTGACCTTGACCTGAGGGTTCTGGCTGCAAACAGCTGAACTTACCGAAATTACAACCAGCAGAAGAATATATTTTGTGCAACGCATTGAAGTGGAATTAAGAATTTCAGGATGAATGATTTGTATTTACAGCAAAAATCATACAATATTACATTAAATCAGGTAAAAAGTTCTGCAAAATGCAATTCGTATAATCAGCAAGCTGTGAAAGCTATGTACTATTATGTTTTGTCTTTACCTTTTCATTATGGGAAAGCAATAAAAATCAAAAAAGCAAACTGAAAATTGGTACCGGTGAATACTTCAAAAAGTAAAGAATTGATTTCTGGTCCGATTCAGGGTAATAATGTAAAAATTCATAACACATCGAAATAATATTTAGCCATATTTATCTTTATATCAAACCATTTAAAAGGTATTTTTGCACCTCAATGAATACCGAACAGTTTATTGCACGACGTTTAATCAAAGGTGGCCCGGGAAGTTTCTCGGCGCCGGTTATCCGAATTGCGATAATCAGTGTTGCACTGGGGCTTGCTGTAATGATTGTTTCGGTTGCAATAGTTACCGGCTTCCAGCGCCAGATCAGGGAAAAAATAGTTGGCTTTGGTTCCCATATCCAGATCGCGAAATTCGATTCGAACAATTCGTTTGAGTTTACTCCCATTAGCAGGAACCAGCCGTTTCTGAAAACGCTTCCCAAAGCGGAAGGCATCAGGAATATACAGGTTTTTGCAACCAAAGCCGGTATTATCAAGACCAAAGAACAGATACAGGGCGTGGTTTTCAAAGGTGTCGGTTCCGATTTTGACTGGTCCTTTTTTAATGATAAACTGGTATTGGGCAAGCCTTTTGTTACAACGGGAGATTCGGCATCAATAGGAGTGATTATTTCAAAGAATATTGCCGACTTGCTTAAAATCAAACTAGGTGATCCTTTGCGCATGTATTTTATTATCGATAATCTGCCCAGGGCGAGGCGGTTAAAGGTTACTGGAATATATAATACCGGGCTGGCGGAATTCGACCTCAAATTTATTTTCGGCGATATCAGGCAGATTCAACGGCTCAATGGATGGTCGGACGATACGATATCGGGCTTTGATGTTTATATTAACGATTTTGCGGCATTGGATAAAATGGGCAAAGTAGTATATGATGCTATCGGCTACGACCTGAACTCGAGGACGATACGCGAAATATATCCCCAGATTTTCGACTGGCTTGATCTCCAGGATATGAATGTGGCCATAATACTCATACTTATGGTTCTTGTTTCGGGTATGGCCATGATTTCAACCTTGCTTATTCTTATCCTCGAACGGACCAATATGATTGGTGTGCTTAAAGCACTTGGTGCACGAAACCTGAGTATTCGCCGCGTTTTCCTGTTACAGGCAGGTTATATTGTTGGGAAAGGAATGTTGTACGGGAATATTGCCGGAATAAGCATTTGCCTGCTTCAGAAGTATTTCAGCCTTATTCCGCTGCCACAGGAATCGTATTTCATGTCGGTGGTGCCCATTAACCTCGATATACTGCACCTGCTTATGCTTAACGCAGGAACGCTGGTTGCCTGCACGTTTATGCTGATCTTGCCTTCGTTTATTGTAACGAGGATTTCTCCTGTAAAAGCAATCAGGTTCGATTAAGGAACATCGCCATCCGATTTTCAGAAAAAATATTCCTGGAAATAAAAAAAGTCCTGCTGAACGATCTTCGGCAGGACTTTTTCATTAAAATTATAGTTTTCTAAAGAATAACAACCGAATTATCGCTTCCCAGCGCGGTGGTTACATATTTGTCGGCAGCTTCGTCGTTGAGCCAGGTTTTGCCGTCGGCCAGGTAGCGGAACTGGTGTTTGCGACCGCTTTCCAAATCTACGGCTACTGAAAATGAGCCATCTTTGGCTTTTTTCATCGGGGTTGATGTTTCGTTCCAGTTGTTGAAATCACCTGCAATTACGAGGTTTTCGGCCTGAACGTTAAATTTAAAAGTTACTTTGCAGACTGGTTTAGTCTTCAGAAATTGACGTTTCTCAATCATTTTTAATACTATTGGTTAAACTTTAAATAAGCTCCTGAGAGCGGTGCAAAAATAATGTTTTTTTTATAATCAAATTCTATAAGGTAACCAACTGAAAACCAGCGGGCAGTGCCGGGTGCCAAGTTCCGGGTGCCGGGTGCCGGGGTTCAGAGTGTCCAATATTATTTACGATTTGCGATTTACGAATTGTCAAATGTCAAATGTCAATTGACAATTTCCCCTCAACCCCTCAACTTATCAACCAATCAACACCTTTGTCCATTGTCCATTATCAATCAACCCCTCAACCCCTCAACCCCTCAACCCCTCAACCCCTCAATCCCTCAACCCCTCAACCCCTCAACCCCTCAACCCATCAACCCATCAACC
>CAISRK010000360.1 GCA_903887815.1 uncultured Bacteroidales bacterium
AGGATACTACACCTTATGTTTTTTCACCTACAAAGAGGGAATTCAAAAAATTTGTACGCAACGAAGGCTTCAGGGATGTGGAAGAATTGCGGAAAATAAGGGAGTAAGGTTGAAAGGTGGGATTTCGGATTTCGGATGTTGGATTTCGGATGTCGGAATTAAATTATCCATTATCCATTATCCATTGTCCACCGCAACCAGCAGCCAGCAGCCAGTAACCGTCGCGAGAATTACTTCTTCTTTCTCTTTTTCCTGTTCTTCTCCTCTTCCTCGGCTTCACGAATCAGGGTTTTCCAGTCCGATTTGGTTTCGGCCGTGAAGGCTAGGGTTTCGCCGTAATCCTGCCTGCTGATTTCCATTACTTCCACAGGTTTACCGATATATTCTTCAATTTCTTCCAGCATCGGACGTTCGTCGTTGCTGCAGAATGATACGGCTATTCCTTTTTTATCGGCACGGCCGGTCCGGCCAACACGGTGAACATAATTTTCGGGTTTTTCGGGCAGATCGTAATTCACCACGAAATCGACATTCGGTATATCGATACCGCGGGCGCTCACATCTGTTGCAATCAGTATTTTAAATTCATTGTTTTTGAACCGTTTCATAACCAGGAGCCTGTCAGTCTGCTCTTTGTCGCCATGAATGGTTTCACATTTGATATTCAGTTTTTCCATGGCAAGGCTAACGCGTTCGGCACGCACCTTAGTCCTTACAAAAACAACGATTTTGCTTTCGGGGTTTTCGTTTACCAGGCGCTCAAGAAAAAATCTCTTATCGTCCATTTCGATAAAAGCAACTGAATGCTCAATATTGCGGGCCACAGGGTCTTTGGGCGAAATCTGGATGCGTATTGGGTTGGTGACCAGCGAATAGGCGATTTTTTTTATATAAGGATTGATGGTTGCCGAGAAAAAGAGTGTTTGCCTGGTACGGGGTAATTTCTTTACAAGTTGCTGGATATCATTTATAAACCCAAGATCGAGCATGTGGTCGGCTTCATCGAGGATCAGGATCTCTATATTATTCAGGTCGAGATGTCCCTGGCTTACCAGGTCGAACATGCGGCCCGGGGTCGATACGATAATATCAACGCCGTCTTCCAGTTTGGCAATCTGTGGTTCCTGTTCAACACCTCCCATCAGGCAAAAGACTTTTACCCTGGTATGTTTCGAAATGGCCTGAAATACTTCGGTGATCTGCAACGCAAGCTCTCTCGTTGGCACCATTACAATGCATCGTATTCCTGTGCTGCGGCTCGAGAATTTTTTTTCGTGCAGCATATTAATCACAGGGATGGCAAAAGCAGCTGTTTTGCCTGTTCCTGTTTGTGCAATGGCTAGTACATCGTCGCCATGAAGTATAGGCCCGATACTTTTAAATTGTATATCGGTAGGGCGGCGGAATCCTGCATCCTCAATATTTCGCTTTATTTCAGGGGCAAGATTGTATTGTTCGAATTTCATAAATGACTATTAGAAGCTGCAAAGATACGCAGGGAGATCGAGTATTTGCAGAGATATCTTGCTGACGTACTTAAGCTGCCGGAACCTGATCCCTGAAAAGTCATAACCAAGCGTGCGGGTAAACTGGTTTTCTTCACTATCGCCTGATAGCTTTTTAGTAATAAAGTTAGGATATCAAGGCCTTGATTCAATTTTAATTCGGGGTTACAAAAAACCGCAGATTACTTCCGAGTTTCCATTTCCGGTTATAGATACTGCCGAATAAAGTGCTGGCATCCATATCTTTGCGACTGTAAGTATAGTATTCGAGTACCTTGAATCCGTTGCTGGTCAGAAATTGAAGCGTGCTTTCGATGGTAGGTTCGAACAAATGATCCGGGGTACGGGTATTGTCAGTCCATGCTCCTTTGCGTAATCCAATCCGCTTCAGGAACAGTTTAAACCGCCTGTCGAGCGAAAGCATATTGGGCACACTCATTACCAGGATTCCCTTTGGCTCGAGTATGCTTTTGGTTTTTGCAATCCATTCCTTAGGGTTCGGGATGTGTTCGATTACATGGCTCATGTGGACACACGAATACTTTTCTTTAAATTTCAGATCCACATAGGAACCGATGTGGACCTTCAGTTTAAGATTTTCTTCGGTGTACCTGGCCATATTTTCGGCTACTTCAATTCCTACACAGGTAGCATAGTATGTTTGGGCCACTTTCAGGAAATCACCCATGCATGAGCCAATATCGAGTATAGCCGATTTTTCCTTGTCGTATTTTAAAATTTCTTTAAGCTCTTTATCCCAGAGTTGGAAATTGCTGTCGATATATTTAAAATCGGGATCACAGACAAAGTATTGTTCATACGCATCCCTCAGAAAGACTTCATCATACTTCGGCCTCGGGTTCTGATAGATTAGTCCGCAATCGGTACATTCACCATACGTGAATTGTAGTTCCGGCCCGAATTTTTCGTGAAGTTTGCTCTTAACTGAATTACAGAAAGGACAATTAACGATTTCCCACGCATGTGGCACATATTTTTTCTTTGTCATGAAATATGAATTCAAAATTGTTTCTAATACCGACACTTATCCTGTTTCCCCTTATACTCATGGCAGGGAAACACTCCTCTCCTTCACCTATTTCAATATTTCGCGGACAAAAGAAGTATCATTTTTAAGTTTTTCCTGTTGTAGTAAAATAAAGGGCATCTTGTCAAGTTTCCCGGTAACGGCTTCCATTTCCCTGGTATTGGAGTAAATCATCTTACGGAATGGATTATCATAATCTTTCTGCCGCGATTGCCTGATACCGGCCATTAATTGTTTTCTGAATTCAAGATACCATTCAAGTTTAGAAGTAAAGTATTCTAAGTCGAAGGAATAGTTACTATCTGTTTCCTGCAGTGTTGCTATAGCATGGGCCAATTTCTGCCCGGGATAGGAATTGCCTTGTTTTACAAAGAACTCATGAACCTGTTGCCAGCTTATAACCTCGTAATCCGTGATTTTCTTTTTCAGTAGTTCCAGTTCCCTGACGGGAATTAATTGCCCACCCACATTTTCGAAAGGCTGCCTATCAGTTTTAGCGCTCAGCAAGCCCGCAAGGTCATTTTTGCCCAGTCTGGGATTCTTTTTTAAATGTTCAAATACCTGGTCGATTGCATAATAGGTAATGTATTCGCAGTAAGCCATGTATGCCTTTGCCGGTTTCAGGATCGTTACAGGGCGGTTGCTGTTTTCAAAACTGTGTTTTTCGAGTGTAATGGATTCCGGTTTATCCAGGGTTAAAAAAGCTTTACCAAATGTACGAAGTTCCTGGTCGGTAAATGTTTCACCCGGATGATTCAGGCTGCAGAATTGCCTTCCTGCAATCAGCTCAAGCAAACACATTGCATCAAATATGGAATTTACAGTATCCGGTGCCAGGTAATGGGTTTCGAGGTATTGTGTTTTTTCGGTGCGTTTATCGCGGGCGTCACATTTCCAAGTATTGCGTTCGATTGCAAACTGGTTGTACATCAGCCAGTATGCCGGCATGATAACCAGTTGGTTGTTAGTGATGTCGTTGCTAACAAGCGAAAAAGGGAAGGAAATGTCGAGTTCGGCAGGATAATCGGCTTTGGAAAGTAACGTGAAAGGAGCGAAGCGGGAATTGTGTTTCAGGCTTGTGCAAAGTGCCGGCCAGAAGCCCCTGCCTGCTACCAGTTCCCCATCGGCGCTGCGGCTGTTGTGATTTGAGCCTATGGTGGCTCCGGCGGCTATATTGCTTTGTCCTTCGATGGTGGCTGCCACCAGGAATGAATTGTTATGATGCTGCTCGTGTGCCGGAAAAATAAGCGAGTTGAGGACTTCGCAGCATGAAATAGTTGAGTTCTCGCCCAGGTAGGAATTTATTAACCTGGCTCCGTATTTTAATTGTGAATTATCACCCGTAATAAATCTTACTGCTTTTACTCCGTAAAAAATGCGGCAGCCTTTCCCTACAATTCCGTTAACCAGTTCACAACCTTCGCCGATCTGGCTTGAGGCTTCGAGATCGGAATTGATAGTGAGGTTCTTCAGTTTGTTGGCACCTTTAAGGTAAGCATCGGAACCAATTTTTACATCCTTTATAATGCTGCAATTTTTAATAACCGTGCGATCGCCGATAGTTCCGTAATAGCCATGCAGGTTATCGAATTTTTTTTCAGTCATTTCGCGGTAGCGGCGCTGCAGGTCAGCGTTGTGCCTGTCGCGGCTCCACAGCCATGCATCCCCCGGAAGCATGCCGTCGAAAGGAATTACGGCTCTTCCACCGCTCTCGTTGCAGATCTCCATCCAGATACGAATATCTTCCGGCTCGCCTTCCTTTAGTATCCCATTGCCGAATTTGGCATGGCTGGTGGTGAGGATTTCATTCACATTGGCAATAATAACCTCATTGCCAACAATATAATACGCCATATAATTTACATTGTCGATTACAACGTTATCGCCAAAATCGCAATTGATGATGACGCTGTTGTATAAACCGACTGGCATTCGTAAGTCGTTGAAATCCAAAAACAAAGATTCGAGTTTGCCAATCCTGATTAATCCGAAAAACTTGCAGTTCTTTACCAGGTCGGGGTTGAATTCTTCCGAAACCAGCAGATTGTTCCAGTTATCGCTTGTATTCCGGTTACGCACCAGGATTTCAATTTCATGTGAACCCAGGCTGCGGTAGCGGCTGCTGTCAGGATTCTGGAGATAGCGAAGGTAATATTCGTCCTTTCCTTGCGGAATAAATCCCGAAGGTATGAAACCCTGACCCAGTGAGTTGAGTGGCTCTTTCCGAATGTTGTTCATACTGCTAGTATTAAAATCATAAAAGTTTTGAAAAGCCAGACGGTTTGATGAAGTATTTGATAATACTCCCGAAAAAGCAATTAAAGATAGGACAATAAGCTGGTTAAGTAGTTGCCTTTTTAGAGTAATTTTTATTTAAGTCAAAATGATGAATTCCCTTGGGTATTAATAAAAAAAGCCATCATTGAACTGACGGCTTTTAATTTAATGAAACTACGCAACAAAATTTCTTGCGAGTCGGAGTGCTTCGTCAAGGCCATCGGGGTTCTTTCCCCCGGCAGTTGCAAAACCAGGTTGCCCGCCGCCTCCGCCTTGTATGGATTTTGCGAGCTCACGTACAATATTCCCAGCATTCATTGAGCGCGAACTAATAAGATCGTCGGAAACCAGTACCGAAAGTGTAGCCTTGCCTTCATTCACACAGCCAAGTACAACAAAAAGTGTTTCAAATTCTGCCTTTAATCCGAATGCAATGTCTTTGGCAGCAACAGGATCGGCATCAATCCGGGTGGCTAGGAAGTTGATCCCGTTGATGATTTCAACATTCTTTAATAATTCATCCTTTAGTTTCAACGCTTTTTCCCGGTTGAGTGCTTCAACCAGCTTCCGCATTTCGGTATTCTGGTCTATCAACTGCTGAACGGCTTTTAATGGTTCGGTAGGGCTCTTAACCAGTTGTTTCAGATTCGCAATAAGGGTTTGCTGTTCGTTTACAAACTCTTCGGCTTTGGCTGCGCTTATTGCTTCAATTCGGCGAATGCCCGAAGCAATAGCTCCTTCGCTCAACACCTTAACAAGACCGATCTGGCCTGTGGCTTTTACATGGGTTCCCCCGCAAAGTTCAACCGAATCGCCATATTTAATGACCCGGACTTTGTCGCCGTATTTCTCTCCAAAAAAAGCAAGTGCACCCATTTTTACGGCATCATCCATCGGAATTGCGCGCTGTTCGTTAAGAACTGCATTCTCGCGCACAAGTATGTTTGTCATTTTTTCGATGGCCTCCAACTCTTCGTCGGTCACTTTCTGGAAATGTGAAAAATCGAAACGCAGGTAATCAGGACCGACAAACGAACCTTTCTGCTCAACATGCGTTCCCAGTATTTTACGAAGCGAATAATGCAGCAGGTGAGTGGCTGAGTGATTATTGGCAGTTGCCGTCCGGCGTTCCGTGTCGACAGTAGCTCTGAATGCAGCTTCGGGATTCTCAGGAAGATTCTCGACTATATGAACTATCAGGTTATTTTCCTTACGGGTATCGATCACCTGCAGTATTTCATTTGCTGAAGCCATGTTCCCGGTATCGCCCGTTTGCCCTCCACTCTCGGCGTAAAAAGGAGTACAGTCGAAAACCAGTTGGTAAACATCTTTCCCTTTTGCCGTAATTTTACGGAAACGGGTGATTTTTACATCAGCCTCGGTTGTGTCGTAAGCAAGGAAATCGGTATTATCGGATGGAATGACTATGTGCCAGTCGTCGGTAGTTACGGTTGCATCGCGTCGCGAACGGTTTTTCTGTTCTTCCAGTTTGATCCCGAAGTTTTCCATATCCACGTCCCAGCCCAGTTCGCGGCTCATAAGTTGTGTAAGATCGATCGGGAACCCAAATGTGTCGTACATTTCGAATGCGAATTCGCCGTTTATCACTTTCTGGTCAGGATGAGCAGCAATATACTGGTTGAATTTCACGATTCCGGTAGCCAGCGTACGCAGGAATGAGGCTTCTTCTTCGTGAATAACCCGTTCAATAAGTGTGTGATTCCGTTTCAATTCGGGGAAGAATTCACCCATTTGAGCTTCGAGAACTTTTACCAGCTGGTACATTAAGGGTTCGCGCATATTAAGGAATGAGTATGCATAGCGGACAGCGCGGCGAAGGATACGGCGGATAACATAACCGGCTTTAACGTTCGAAGGCAGCTGACCGTCGGCAATAGCGAAAGTAACAGCACGAAGGTGATCGGCAATTACACGCATTGCAACATCACTTTTCGTGTTTATGCCGTATGGTATGCCTGTAATCTTTGCGATTTCGGCCAGGAGCGGTGTGAAAACGTCCGTATCGTAATTGCTTTGTTTACCTTGTAATACCATGCAAAGCCTTTCGAAGCCCATGCCTGTGTCGACATGTTTCGCAGGAAGCGGAACAAGTGAACCGTTCGACTGGCGGTTGTATTGAATAAAAACATTGTTCCAGATTTCGATTACCTGGGGATGATCGTTATTAACAAGTTTATCGCCCGAAATTTTGGCTTTTTCATCAGCATTTCGGATATCAACATGAATTTCGGAGCAGGGACCGCAAGGGCCGGTATCGCCCATTTCCCAGAAGTTGTCCTTCTTCGAACCGCGAAGGATACGATCTTCGGCAATGTATTTTTTCCAGATTTCGAGCGCTTCGGTATCCTCAGCCATGTTATCGGCTGTATCGCCACCGAAAATAGTCACGTAAAGTTTGTCTTTGTCGATTTTATACACCTCGGTAAGCAGTTCCCATGCCCAGGCAATGGCTTCTTCTTTGAAGTAATCGCCGAACGACCAGTTCCCCAACATTTCGAACATAGTATGGTGATAGGTATCGTGACCAACTTCTTCAAGGTCGTTGTGCTTTCCCGAAACACGCAGGCATTTCTGCGAATCGGCTACGCGCGTCCATTTGGCAGGTTCATTCCCAAGAAACCAATCCTTAAACTGGTTCATCCCTGCATTGGTGAACATCAGGGTCGGGTCGTTTTTTACCACCATAGGAGCTGATGGAACTATATGATGTTGTTTTGATGTAAAAAATTCAAGGAAAGTTCGGCGTATCTCGGCACTGGTCATCATTAACTGTAATTAGGCTGTTTATTGATTAATAATTAATTTTGAGGTATTTAATTGTATATTAGCGGTTTAAATGTGACAGGTTCAAATGGTGCCACCTTGATACTGAGCTTTTAACAATTGTTCACATCCCAAAGGGCTGCAAATTTAAGTTAAATAATTATTTTTGCCGTTACCGGATTGAAAGTAGCTGACTAAATTGTTGGAAACTCGTTAATTTATTCAAATGTTTCAGGTTTCAGAGTTTCATGTTTCAGAGGTCAGTTTTCTTGATTCAGGAAATTGATTAAGCTGGATCAGATATTCAATGTATTCTTGTTCTTCCTGAAATAAGTAATTTGCAAAGCTTAAACTCGTAACCCAGAATATTTTTTCTGATCGCTAACCCACAATCCCTAAACCCCAAAGCCTAAAAAAATGGCTAAAATCAAATACCAGTTCAATACCAAATCCCTTAAGATCGAGAAGGTCCAGGTTACAATGAAGGAACGCCTGAAAAGACTTGCCGGGTCGATGGCTTTCGGGTTGGTATTCGGAATGGTGGTTATTGTACTGGCCTATAATTTCCTGTCGTCGCCTCGCGAAAAAGTTCTTTTAAACGAACTTGAACAATATAAACTTCAATACAAGATCATGAACGACCGGATGGACAAGATTCAGAAAGTTTTATCGGATGTCCAGGATCGTGATGATAATATTTACCGGGTTATTTTCGAATCGGAACCTGTACCTTCGGAAGTCAGGAAAGCAGGATTTGGCGGTGTCGACAGGTACGAGCATCTTACAGGGCTAGCTAATTCTGATATTATTGTAAATACTGCTAAACGCCTCGACGAAATTACCAGCCAGCTTGTGGTCCAGAGCAAATCGTACGACGAAGTCTTCAAACTTGCTAAGAACAAGGAGAAAATGATTGCCAGTATTCCTGCTATTCAACCGGTTGATTTTCATGATTTGCGCCGGATCGGTTCACTTTTCGGTTACCGTACCGACCCCTTCTATAAAGTCACTAAGTTTCACGAAGGGATTGATTTCACTGCCGCCGTTGGCACCCCTATTTACGCTACAGGCGATGGAATTGTATCCGTGGCCGAATACAACAGCGGAGGCTACGGAAATGAGATTCAGATCAATCACGGCTTCAGTTACGAAACCAAATATGCCCACTTATCGAAGATTAAAGTCAGGGTCGGACAAAGGGTGAAACGCGGCGAAATTATAGGCCTGATGGGAAATACAGGTAAATCGACGGCGCCCCACCTTCATTACGAAGTTCATAAGGCCGGTATCCCGATTAACCCGATTTATTTCTTCTTCAACGATATAACACCTGCTGAATACCAGGCTATGCTTGAACTGTCGTCGAAACCTTCTCAGACGCTTGACTAGTTTCTGGTAACTGGCAGTTAAGACGCAGAGACCTTACTGAAAAATCAAAAACCTGAATTCTGATCTGACACCTGTAATTGCAATTAATCTTAACTAAATGACCCTTCGTACAAAACCCATCGGAAAATTATACTACCGCATCGGCGAGGTGGCTGATATGTTTAAGGTAAATACCTCGTTAATTCGTTTCTACGAGAAGGAATTTGATATTATAAAACCCCATCGCAACAGCAAGGGTAACCGGCTTTTCACCCAGAATGATGTGGATAATTTCCACAGGATATTTCACCTGATTAAAGAAAAAGGCTATACACTTGAAGGCGCTAAACTTCAGCTGCGTGGGAAACAGAATGCCGGCAATGCTCCTGAGCAGGAGGTTTTAAATAGATTGCTGAGGATAAAACGTTTCCTCCTGGAATTGAGGGAGCAGTTATAAAACAGTATCAGAAATACTTCTTTTCGGTCAGGAACTCGGTGACATATTCATAAACGCCTTCTTCGAGCGAATAAAAAGGGGCAGGGTACCCGGCCTCTTTAGTCAGTTTGGTCATATCGGCCTCGGTAAAATACTGGTACTTTTCGCGTATGTCGATCGGGGTGTCGATAAATTCAATTTTTTCGGGGATTTCGAGTGCTTTAAAAACAGCTTTGGCCAAATGCAGGAAAGGCCTTGCTTTGCCTGTTCCAAGGTTGTATAAGCCTGGCTGAGGCTTTGTTTGCATCATAAAATACAGAACATCAACCACATCCTTAACATAAATAAAGTCGCGCAGCTGCATGCCATCGGCAAACCCCGAACGGTGTGAACGGAAAAGTTTTGTGCCCCCGCTTTCATTTATCTGCCTGAAAGCATGTAGAATAACCGAAGCCATGCGCCCCTTATGGTATTCGTTTGGTCCGTAAACATTAAAGAATTTCATTCCTGCCCAGAAAAGAGGTGTTTTTGACTGCTTCAGAACCCAGATATCAAAATCATTTTTCGATTCGCCATACGCATTTAACGGCCGCAGACTTTCAACAATGGAATGATCATCAGTGTAACCATGTTCGCCCATACCATAAGTTGCTGCTGATGAAGCGTAAACTAGCGGAATTTCAAACTCGGTGCACACTTCCCATACCTGTTTCGAATAATTCAGGTTCAGCCGGTTGAATATTTCCACATCGAATTCAGTCGTATCGGTGCGAGCGCCAAGATGGTAAACCGATTCAACCTCATCATGATGATTGCGAAGCCAGTGAACGAATTCGTCACGGTGCACATGCCCTGCAACTGATTTATGGTCAAGATTATGGTTTTTAAGCGGGTTGCTGAAGTCGTCGACGACTATAATCTTGGTTAAACCCTTGTTGTTAAGCTTGTTTACCATACAACTGCCAATAAATCCGGCAGCCCCGGTTACCACGGTATACTTCATATTTCTGAATTTTGAAGTGCAAAGTTAAGCTAATAAATCTTATTCAATTTCCACCTCGCTTACAAAAAGCCATGCTTTCTGTCCTTCGCCGGGGTGAGTGGCCGGGCAGGTGCCTATGTTGGTAGCCTTTATCCTGATATATCGCGTACTGAGATTATCGAAGTTGCGTGCCAGCATTACCGGGCCATCCAGTCGTATATCATCAGTTTCGGCAGGATAAATGGTATTATTCAGGAGTCGGAATGTGATCCCATCGTCAGAAGCATAAAACTCAACTTTCTCAGGCAGAAAAATCCACGAATCGGGCAGCTGCAGCACATCAACACCTAACGATTTAATCGCCCTGATATCACCAAGGTCGGTGGTAACTTCAAAATTATTTCCTTCATATCCCATCCACTGTTTATTTGAAGGGTTCGCTGATCCGATAAGCCCGTCGAACAGTCCCGATACTCCAAGTCCGGGATACTTTGCACTGGGTTTGTCGGTCAGCACGGCAGTTTTAACTCCCTGTACAAAAGTATAGGTCCGGGTAATAATCTGGCTTATATTATTCTCGGAAATGGCAACCGCTTTCAGAGTACTGTTGTTGCTGATTGTAAAAGGCGAAGTGTATTTCTTTGAGGCCGCACTTGGGACAGTTCCGTCGAGCGTATAGTATATAAGTGAGCCCTGGACTTTTGCCGTGAGTTCAACCTGTTGGGGCCCGGGATAGGCTCCTTCTGCCAGCGAACACGAGGGTTTTGGGACATAAATGGCTGTTTTCGCTACCGGGGATTTAGGAGGTGTTTTAATCGAGAAGATTTCATTCACAGGCCTACCGATCCATTCGGCAGGAGTTTTCAGTCCTAATATCCTCGCGATTGTCGGCGATGTATTTGCAAGATCATTAGGCGTATCGAAAAGAATATTTTTATTAATACCGGGGCCGGTAATAATCCAGGGAACTTCAATTTCGATCATGCTCTCACCTCCATGCCCGGTTCCGATTCCTCCATGATCGGAAGTGATAAGTACAGTTGTATTTTTATCCATCTCCGATTCTTTGATTCCTGCAAGCAGTTTCCCTATCTCTATATCAATATCATTAATGGCCTGGTAATATTCGGGAGTCCCAAATCCTTTTTGATGGCCCACTTCATCAGGACGTCCATAATAGATGAAAGTAAAAATGGGTTTTTCTTTTTTAATATAGTTGAGCGCCACAGAAGTAATCATGACATACCCCTGTATATATTGCTCTTTCGTGATATTCTTCTTGTTTACGTATGTTCCCAGCCAGTCCCAATCGTAAAACATGGCCGTTACCGCTTTAGGCATTTGTTTGCGGATAAGTGTGAAAATGGATGCAAAATATCCGTCACTGTCCTTTACCGTAGGCTCAAATCCCTGGTTGGCAAGGCTCCAGCTGTTGGATGTAACACCATGCTGTTCAGGACCTGCGCCTGATAAAATTGTTGCCCAGTTTGGTGCGCTCACGGTTGGCATTACCCCGCGCGTTTTCAATGAAATGCATCCTTGTTTGATCAGGCTGCTGATAACAGGGATATTCGCATATTGAAGCCCTTCGGCCGATACACCGTCGATACCAATCAATATAACATGTTTTACAGGGTCCTGCTGGGCTGTAACCTGCTGCGAACCAATAAGAAAACTAAAAGGGACAGCCAATAAAATCAGGAATCTCATAACAATATTATATAAAGTTAAAGGTAGTAAAAATTAGTCGCAATATGCTTTTAAACCCGGTTTGCGGAAAAGCAAGTACTCTATGTCATTTGACCACAATTTCGTCGAGAAAAACCCACGAAAGTCCGCCTGCCGAAGGATGCCACGAGGGTAGCTTTTTTGTGCCGGTAATGTAATATCTTATGTAGCGTTTATTCCTGAAATCGCCAGTAAAAGTGTAATTACGGGTAACGCTCTCTTTTTTCTGGTCGCCTGTTACGGCTTCGGTTCCGGCATGTTCCCAGGTGATTCCATCGGACGAAACCATACAGGTTACACACTCGGGATGAAGTATCCAGCTTTTAGGGTCCCATAATGAGCCAATGCTTATGGAATGGAAATCGAGGCAATTGCCCAGGTCGAGAGTCACCTGGAAATCTTCACCTTCCCAGCCTAACCAATGGACTTTGTAACTATCGGCGCCCTGTACTCCATTGGTAATTACATCCATATTTCCACTGCTGTATTTGCGGCTGGGTTCCGGAACGGCGGTTGCTTTCCTGCGGAAGGCCATATTATCATCAACCTGAACATCAATAAAACGTAAGGTGGCATTATAGTAACTTTCCACTGTTAAGCCTGATTCATTCAGGTATTTAACTCCGTTATTTTTGCTGGTTGTATAAAAATCTTCAAGTATAGCTTTCATTTTGGGTTTTAAAACAAACCTGCCATTCTGTTCTGTATACCATCCGCGGGGTCCGAACATATCATTTTTGCCGATTTCCATGGTAGCATATTCCAGCGGCAGCCTGCTCACTTTTACTCTTTGGAGTACTTCGGATCGGTTATTCACAACGGCTTCAGCCTGGTCGAACAAATGGTTGTAAGCATCTGTATTTTCGGCCGAAAGGAACGATTTTTCATGATGAACCGGCGAACCGTATATATCGAGCCAATCGCCTGATTTTATAAGTTCCGATTCAAGCCTGTCGAGGTACTGACGGATAAAGGGTGCAGCTTCGGCATAGTACCCCCGGAGGAATACCGACTTAACCGAATCGATATTCACATCGGGATTCCAAAGGAGGCGTGCCAGCATGTACGCTTTGAGTTCCGACATTTCATTCCCTTTCATTGTATTGGTTTGCTGGAAATGCTGGTAAGCCCCGTTTCGTGTCAAAAACTGTATGTTGGGTTGCAATACATGCAGGTTTGGGAACGGAGTCACACTATTGGCAAAGTCAACAGTATAATCCCAGAGGTAAATATTACGGGTAAGTTTCCCCCAATCGGTAATGTCCTTAACAAACGAACGGCTTGTAGAATCACTTTCGATACTTTTACTCCTGTTAAGCTCGATGGTACACAGCATAATCTGCACATTGTCAGCCGGTTTTGTGGTTTTGGGAGCGGAGCGCGAAAACTGGTAGGCAAGGGTTGAAATGATTTTATCGGGGAATTTTGCTGCAACCTGGTTTACAAACCGTAAAAGTGCCCCTGAAGGTGCCCCTTCTTCGGCAATGATGGCCTTGCAGTTGTCGCACTGGCAATAAGAAAAATTATCGTTCTGGCTCACCGACCATACTTTTTTACCTGGTTGCTTTGCCATTTCTTCGGTTAGCCTGTCAATTACCAGTTTCAGAACGTCAGGATTTGTCATGCACAACTGATCGATAATGCGCTTGCCGTTCATGTATGCATAATATTCGGGATGTGAACTGAAGTATGTTTCCCAGGGGACAAGGCGGTTAAAGGTATGTACGTAAAACCTGTCGGCAAACACTTCGTTTATATTGTCAAGCCGCATCCATTCCTTATAGGATTTGTCATCGTTAAATGTACCATGTACTATCCGTAACATATTTACAGGCTTATCAGAATAATTCACTTCCTGTAACAGTATGCTGCTGTTTTGCGGAATATATTCAACACCGGGAGCGTAAATGCGGCACCCAAGCCTTTTCTCCAGCAGGTCGACCACGCCGTAATATGTGCCTTTGTGATTTCCCCCAATAATAAATAGTTTCCTGCCTTGGGTTATAATCCGGAATTCGTCGGGTTCCAGGCTGGAGCTGATTGATTTCAGAAGCCTTGTGGTAAAACCAACCGAAATTTCTGTTTTGCCTGGCTTTGTCTTGTCGCTGAGTATATTTAGTTTACATCCCGAAATTCCTGATACATATTTTTGCAATAGCTCCGCAGCCTGTTGATCGCATTCCGTTGGTTTTGCAGGTATAATTATCGAATAAGCTGATCTTCCGCCTTCAACAATTTTCAGGGGTTTACTCTTTGCAAAAACCGGGTTTAATAAACCTGTAAGTGCCAGTAACAGCAAGTATGAGCGGAGACATTTCATTCGTGTTAATCTTTGAATTTATTCCGGTTATAATTAATAGAACTTAAGGGAAAGTGAGATTATTCGACTATAAGTTCATCAGCGAAAATCCAGCAGGGTTCACCCTTGTATTCGTGCCAGGAAGGC
>CAISRK010000361.1 GCA_903887815.1 uncultured Bacteroidales bacterium
GGTATTTTGATTAGTTATCATTTCCTGTTTTCTACTCCTGTGACCTTCATCTAAATATCCAGAACCTGGACAATCAACTCAGCAATATCAAGGTTTTTGACTTCTTCCCTGTTTTTATACTTTAATCCATCGGTAAGCATGGTCATACAGAACGGGCAGGCAGTTGCAACAATTTTTGCATCACTTCGGAGTACTTCCTCAGTCCGTTCGATAAAGACTTCCTTTTTACCCGGTTCGGCTTCTTTGAACATTTGAGCGCCTCCGGCACCACAGCAATAAGAGAAACTCCTGTTGCGTTCAAGTTCAACAAAATCAGTTGTCAGTTTTTTTAGTATGCTGCGCGGTTCGGCATAAATATCATTTCCTCGCCCCAGGTAACATGGATCGTGGTAGGTGATCCTGGCATTATTCAGCATGGAAGCATCCAGTTTGAGGGACCCGTTTTCGATAAACTTGTCGAAGAACTGTATGTAGTTGATTACCTCATAATTACCGCCAAGGTCAGGGTACTCGTTCTTGAAAATATTAAAGCAATGCGGGCAAATTGTAATGATCTTTTTCACTTCATATCCATCGAGGATGGCAATATTCTGCAAAGCCTGCATCTGGTACAGCATTTCGTTGCCGGCACGCCTTGCCGGATCGCCTGTGCATGATTCTTCTTTACCCAGCACTGCATAGCTGATATTGAGATGGGTTAGGATTTTTGCAAAAGCACGTGTAACTTTCCTGTACCGGTCGTCAAAGGCACCGGCGCAGCCGACCCAGAATAAATACTCGGGTTTTTCGCCTTTTGCGGCTAAATCGGCCATAACCGGGATTTCTATTTTTTTAGTTTCCATTTTATGTTTTTTTTACCACAGAGGCACGGAGGACACTGAGGGACACAGAGATGATTCAGATCGGTTCTTACTAATTCAGTGGGTATCGGTTATTATAAAATATTTTACTCTGCGTTCTCTTTACCTTAGTAGTTATCGTTAAGGGATTTTCATTTCCAGGTTTTCGGCCCATAGTAAGCGGTCCTCGGCTGAATACTGCCAGGGAGCGCCATTGTTCTCTATATTGCTGAACATGGTTTTCAAACCACTTGGTGCACTGCTTTCTTCCATAACCAGGTACCGGCGCATATCTACAATCAGGGTCGGATGATTAATGTTTACCGGGCATTCCTGGGCACAGGCATTGCAGGTAGTGCAGGCCCAGAGTTCTTCTTCCGATACATAATCGCGCAGGTATGATTTATTGTCGTTGAATTCTTTACCGTGTTTTACCAATCCGGGACCTTTCTCCTTCATGCGAGCCCTGAGATCCATAAAAATTTTGCGCGGCGACAGCATTTTACCGGTTGTATTGGCAGGGCACACGGATGTACAACGGCCGCATTCGGTGCACGAAAGCGAATCGAAATAGTTTTTCCACGAAACATCCTCCACGTCTTTCACGCCAAAGCGGCTTACAGGGGCATTAGCTGCAGGAGTTTCGAATGTAGCATTCGGGTTCAGCATCAGTTTTACTTCTCGGGTAATGTCGTCCATATTCGTGAGTTTACCAAGAGGCTCGAGCCGCGTGAGAAAGGTATTCGGCACCGACATAAAAACGTGAAAGTGCTTGGAATATGGCAGGATATTGGCAAAAATAAATATCAGCAAAATATGCGACCACCAGCAGACTTCGTAAGCGATCTGCAGGCCGTTGAGCGATAATCCTGTGAAAAGCGATGATACAATTGCTCCCACAGGATAAACCCCGTAAATTGTTTCATTTGCAGTTAGCTGCATCTGAACATAAGCTGCGTTCATGCCCATAAGCGAAAGCATCAAAAGGAGGATCATGCTGAGGGCAATGTTGGCATCCTGGTGCGAAACTTTCTTCATTTCGATGCCTTCGAAACGGCTTATATGCATAAAGAGCCTGCGTATCATAAACAGCACAATAGAAATAGCCACCAGGAGGGCAAAAACGTCGCCTGAAGCCATTATCAGGTTGTGAAGACCCCTTATTACCCTGAGTGATTTTTCGGTGCCTGAGAGCCCGTCGATGATCATTTCGACACTCCCGAAAAGGATTACACAAAATCCCCAGAAAACCAGGGCGTGGAAAAATCCGATAACAGGCCGGCGGAAAATTTTTGTCTGCCCTATGGCAACCTCGAGGGTAACCAGAATTCGTTTCCTGAAATCGCGGACAGGGAAACTGGCTTTCGTAAACCTGAAATAGCTGAATAACCGTCGGATAGTGTACGTAAATACTCCCAGGGCAAGTAGAATAGTTAGCGCGAAAATGATTTGTTTAACCATAATAGGTTGATTATCAAATAAAAATGTCCTTACAGAAAATCAACCGATTTGAACCTGTGAGGACATTTTTACCTGAGTTATAGTACAAGGGTTATTTTGACTTCATTTCTTTAACGGCCTCAACAAGTTTGGGAAGCACTTTAAGCGCGTCTCCAATAATACCATACTGGGCGGCTTCGAATATAGGTGCATCTTTATCGGTGTTTATGGCAACGATGAATTTTGAAGAGCTTATGCCGGCAAGATGCTGGGTTGCGCCCGAAATTCCAATGGCAAAATACAGGTTTGGAGCAATAATCTTACCAGTCTGCCCGGTATGCTCGTCGTGTGAACGCCAGCCTTCGTCGGAAACGGGCCGTGAACATGCAGTTGCAGCTCCCAGTAAACCAGCGAGTTCAACAAGTGGTGCCCAGTTTTCGGGCGATTTCATACCCCGTCCGCCTGAAACCACAATATCGGCATCGGTAAGCAGGATTTTGCCGCTTTGTATCTGGACTTCTTTTACCTGGGTTTTTATTAGGCTTCCGTCGGGCCCGGCAGCTGATTTTTCGCAGACAAATGGTTTCGGCGACTCAACAAGTTCGAACGAATTCTGGGCCAGGGTAAGGATTTTTATATCCGTTTTAATCAAAATATTGGCAAATGCCTTGCCGGAGTATACTTTTTTATAAACGACAAACGGCTCAGTGCTGACGGGTAATTTGCTAACTCCTGAAGCAACGCCTGCTTTCAGTCGTACTGAAAGCCTTGGGGCAAGCGCTTTCCCTGCATTATTGTTGGCCAGGACCAGGACTTTTGCGTCGGTATTTTGTGCCACACCGGCAATGAGGCCTGCAAATGCCTGTTCGTCGAAGGTCCCGAGTAAATCGTTTTCAACACTTATAACTTTTGATGCCCCATAGGTGGCGAGCTTTTCGAGTTCTGAGGCATCAACCTGCCCAAATGATAATGCTATAACAGGGCTATAAAGCATATCGGCAACTTTCGATGCGTAGGATACTAATTCGAACGAAAGCTTTTTGAACCTACCGTCCCAATTTTCGAGGAATACTAATACTGACATATTTTTGGTTTATTTTGAACTGATTAAATAACTGATTGAATTAGAAAACCTTTGCCTCGTTTTGAAGTAAGGCAATAAGCTTGCCGGCATTTTCCGCATCCACATATTTGCATGCTGCACGGGCCTTTGGCATTTCGTAGTCTACCACTTCTGTAAGGCTTTCGCAAGCAGCCGGTTCAATCACTTTAATGGGTTTTGTACGTGCCATCATGATGCCCCGCATAGCTGCAATACGCGGTTCTTTTGCAATCCCTTTCTGAACTATGGCAACAAACGGTGCAGACACGGTAAGAACTTCTTTCCCGCCATCGATTTCGCGGACAATAACGGGTATTCCGCCTTCGATTTTTACAGAGGAAACACCGGTTACCGAAGGGCAACCAAGAAATTCGGCAAGCATCCCTCCTACCGTTGATCCGTTATGATCGCTCGATTCGATGCCGCACATAATAATTCCGAATTGCTCACTGCGAACAGCCTCTGCCAGTTGAGCTGCAATGGTGTATGCATCATCGGCTTCGGTATTTACTCGTATGGCGTCGTCAGCTCCAATAGCTAAAGCTTTGCGGATAGTAGGCTCAGCTCCAACAGTTCCAACATGGGCAACAGTAACCGACTGAATTCCGTTGGCAGCATCATCTTTCAGCTCAAGGGCACGTGTAAGGGCGAGCTCATCCCACGGATTGATTACCCACTGTATGCCACTTACATCAAGCTTTTTCGATTCGTTGACAAATTTTACTTTTGTTGTGGTATCAGGCACATTGCTGATACAAAACAGGACTTTCATAGAATAGAATTTGTTTTTTTAGCTACCAACAAAAATGACCCGGAAAAACCCCAAAAATATATATTATCAGGCTGATCCAGGAAAATTCATGCGATTTATTTTGACATAGATTTGATTATTTGCTGACAAATTTAATATTATTTGAATACATAGTACATCGATCAATTATCAATGTGGAAATATACTCCCGGTCAGGAATTTAAATATTTGACTCACAATTCGTTGAAAAGCGAATCCGGAAAACTTATTGCCAAAGTAGATTCAGGGTTTCCGGGTAGTTATATTTGCTATTTTTGTAAAATGAAACGTAACGATCCAAAGAATCAGAAAAAGAAGAATTTTCTGCATATTCCAACGTACCCGGGAGGAAAGCAAGCCTATATGAGCTTTATCAGTGAAAATATAGTTTATCCTGAAACTGCTCTGGCTAAAGGGGTTGAAGGCGATGTATATATCAAGTACACGGTGGATAATATTGGCGAAGTTATCGATGTTGAAATCACCAAAGGAATCGGGCATGGCTGCGACGAGGAAGCGATGAGGGTAATCCGTATGATGAAATATGAACCTGCCCGCAACCGGGGAGTGAAAATGAAAGCAGAGATGAAGACCCGGATCACTTTCCGGCTTCCACAACCGATACAGGGAAACGGGCAAACCGGAGTACAGTTTAGTTATACCCCTGCAGCAGAACCAATAGCAAAAAGCCCGGAGCCGAAGCCCCAGGCTGTATATAATTATTCAATAAATTTAGGATAGTACTGATCCAGTTATTTGAACCAGGTCAAACAGCACCATCATCATCCGTTTTGCAAAAATCAGGATGATCGTGGCAATCGCGGCAATCGAGGCTTTTGTTGTACATTTCCATAGCCCTGGCACTCATTCCCATGCTCGAAAATCCCCCATCATTGAAAAGATTTTGCATGGTTACCTTGCGTGTAAGGTCGCTGAAAAGCGTAAGACAATAATCGGCGCACTCATCGGCAGTAGCATTTCCGAGCGGCGACATCCGTTCGGTGAAATCCATCAGCCCTCCTATTCCCTTAACACCGCTTCCGGCTGTTGTCATAGTTGGTGATTGAGAAACTGTATTGATCCGGATGTGTTTGTCGCGGCCGTAGATATAGCCGAAACTCCTGGCTATACTTTCGAGTGCTGCCTTGGCATCAGCCATGTCGTTGTACTCGTAAAGAGTACGCTGAGCTGCCACATAGGATAATGCAACAACCGAACCCCATTCATTCAGAGCATCGAACTTGCGTGCTGTCTGTATTACTTTATGGAATGAAATTGCCGATATATCGAGTGTTTTCAGGTAATTATCATAATTAAGGGCATCGTAAGGGATTTTCTTACGAACGTTGGGCGACATACCAATCGAGTGCAGAATGAAATCTATTTTCCCATCAAAATGTTCCATAGTTTTCAGGAAGACATTCTCAAGATCGGGAATGCTTGTTGCATCAGCGGGAACAATAATTGAACCTGTGGCTTCAGCCAGATGATGCGTATCACCGAGCCTGAGAGCCATGGGAGTATTGGTAAGGACAAATTGTGCACCCTCTTCGTGAGCTTTTTCTGCCACTTTCCATGCTATTGACATGTTGTTCAATGCACCGAAAATGATGCCTTTTTTACCTTTGAGTAAATTGTAAGCCATTGTATATGATTTAATTAATAATACGTTTTGAAAGTCTTACTTTACGCTAAAAATACTTTCACTACTGACCAGGAGTAAATGTAAGGATTAATTCCTGTAGTTGAGGAGTTCCCTGGCAGTAATTTTAGCTGACTCGGTAATAGTTTCATCACTGAGCATACGTGCAATTTCGTTCACTCTTTCTTCGTTCGAAAGTACCTGCAGATCCGAAGTGGTTGTATTTTCTCCATCCTTTTTGAACGCAAGTAAGTGACTGTCGGCCTTACCGGCAATCTGCGGCAGATGGGTGATTGCAATTACCTGCATATGCGACGACATATTCCGCATAATTGATCCTACTTTTCCGGCAATATCGCCCGAAACCCCGCTGTCGATTTCATCGAAAAGTATTGTCGGAAGCAAGCTCCGGTTTAATACCAGCGATTTTAATGCCAGCATCAGGCGCGATAATTCGCCACCCGAAGCAACTTTGCTTATTTCGCGTATTTCGCCGCCTTTATTTGCAGTAAACAGGAATGTTATCCTGTCGGATCCTGTTGGAGTGAATGTGCTCAGCGATTCCTGTTTTATTTTAAACTGCGAAGAAGGCATTCCCAGGCTTTGCAAAACTTTATGCATTTCATTTTCTATATTTGGAATTACCTGCCTGCGTTGTTTAGAAAGAACAGCAGAAACATGTAAAAGTTCACTATCCTTTGCTGATAAGGCTGCTTTTAGTTCAACTATCCTTTCTTCGAGCGACCCGATTGAGTATAACCTGTCGGAAAGTGAGTTCATTAGTTTGATCAGTTCAGGAACTGTTTGAACGCGGTGCTTCTGCTGAAGATGGTAAATCAGGTCGAGCCTGATATTGAGTTTTTCGATCCTGCCGGCATCAAAGTGAACCTTTTCGGAAAATTCCAGGAGTTCAGATGCAATGTCCTTCAACTCAATAGCGCAGCTGTTAATTCGTTCTGATATTGGAACAAGGTGGTTACTGAACCTTGACGCCTGTTCGATTATATTTTTAATTTCAACAACCTGGTCAGCCACGTTCAGCTCATTTTCGGAAAGAAGCCCTAAAGCTGATTGTGTCCGCGATTTAATATCTTCAGCATGAGTAAGTATTTCGAGTTCTTCTTCTGCTTCCTGTTGTTCGTCGGGTTTCAGGTTAGCACTTTCGAGTTCATCGAACTGGAACTGTATAAACTCCTTCTCATTTACGCTTTGCAGTTCTTTGGTTATACACTCTTCCAGGTCGGTTTTAAGCATTTGAAATTCGCCGAACAATTTTCGGTATTCATTGAGTACAGCCTGATGGTTTGAATACGAATCAACCATTCCCAACTGGAATGCCGCATTGTTCAGTTCAAGAGTCTGGTGCTGTGAATGAATATCAACAAGCCTGTCGCCTATTTCTTTCAATACATTAAGGTTAACCGGGGTATCGTTGATGAATGCCCTCGATTTGCCCTGGGGAGTTATTTCGCGACGAAATACTGAAGTAGATTCATAGTCGAGGTCGTTTTCGTCAAAAAGCGGGCCCAGATTGTAGCCATCGAGTAAGAAACTGCCTTCAACAATACATTTCAGTGTTTTGTCCCTGAGTACTGTCGTGTCAGCTCTTTGCCCGAGTATAAGCGAAAGCGCACCGACCAGAATTGACTTGCCGGCACCCGTTTCACCGGTAATGCAGGTAAATCCCTTGTGAATGCTGATTTCGAGCTTTGGGATTAGAATAAAATTTTCGACTGACAAGTGCAGGAGCATGTCTGATTTTTAGCTTTTAGAAAAGCAAATATAAGAAATTGTGGTGAAAGAGAATTATTGCTTCATGATTGCCTGGTACCTCGACGAATTGGCCGGATCAATTTCCTTGAGCATGTTTATAGCCTTGGTTTTATCCATTGGTGCTGCCTGTGTGTATATATTTATCAGTTCATCTCTTTTGGCATCAACAAACAACTGTATGATGTAAAGCCCTGTTTTTTCACGGTTCACCTTCTGAACATACTCCAGGCAATCATTTATGCCAACTCGGCCCAGGTCCATGTTTTCCGACATTACATCAAGCCCTGTGCGATGGTATGAGTAAATGCCTTCGCGAAACTGGCTGTAGGTGCTGTTCATCAGGTTTTCAACCAGCCAATAACGGTTTTTCTGGCTCTCGTATGCTTTCCAGCCTTTTTCAGGTGTATTCTGGGCTGCATTTACCACTCCCCGGGCCTTCTCAAAGTAAGGTGTTCCACCGAATTTTGAAAACGAATCGGCATCAACCCCGAGCATAACGTAAACGTAATATGCAATCATCGATGTAAGGTTCGAGGTAAAGGCATCATCGCTGTAATCGAGTGGCTCGTATTCCACGTATTTGAAATCGAAATCCTTGTCCACAAGGTTCAACAGGTTGGTATTGTATGAAGTTTTATAAACCGGGCGCTGCAAAACTATATTTGCTTTAGCCTTAAACTGATCCGTCGATACCCGGTCAGTTATGGTTATCATTATAGAACATTCAATCCGTTCTTCCGGTTTGTAGACATAATTTGACCATTTGCGGTTGTTAATGAACTCGTAAAGTTGGGTCTGCAGAGTTTGGAATACTTTTTTTTCAGTACCCTCAACCTGGGGCGAGTTAACTGAAACCTGGCAGATAAACTCCTGTGATCTGACAAGAGCCGGTAATGATAAAATCAAAAAAAGAATGAATATTCGGATCATAAAGAGTAAAAAAAGAAATTAAACACTCACTTTTTGAATGTAATCAAGTATATCGGCAGCAACCTCAGTTTTAGTTTTCAATTCAAACTTACTGATTTTCTGATCTTTGCCGATAATCCGTATTTTATTCGTTGCGTGGCCGAAACCTGCACCTGTCTCTTTCAGTGAATTAAGAACGATAAAATCGAGGTTTTTGGTATGCATCTTTGTAATTGCATTATCAATTTCGTTGTTTGTTTCCAGTGCGAAACCAACAAGGACCTGCCCGGCTCTTTTGAGTTTCCCCAGTTCGGCCAGGATATCCTTGGTTTTTACTAATTCCAGGGATATATGATCTTCTTTCTTTTTTATCTTCTCACTTTCCTGAACTGCCGGCGAGTAATCGGCGACAGCTGCGACCATTATAATAATTTCAGAAGACGAAAAACACTCTTTGCAGTTGTCATACATCTCCGATGCGGTCTTTACTTTTATGATATGCACCGAGGGATGCTCAGGATAGGTGTTAACCGGGCCTGAAACAAATGTAACAAGCGCTCCCCGTGAAGCTGCTTCCAGGGCCAGGGCGCTGCCCATCTGCCCTGTTGAGTAATTGCTGATAAAACGCACCGGGTCGATGGGTTCGATGGTTGGCCCGCTTGATATAAGAATACTTTTCCCGGCTAACGATTGTTCTTTTGAAAAATAAGTACAGAGTATATCAACTATGGTTTGAGGTTCTTCGAGCCTGCCCATCCCGGTTAGCCCGCTTGCAAGCTCGCCGGCATGCGGTGCTATCAGCATGTTACCCTGTGACTTTAAGATTCCTATATTCTGCTGCGTTGTTGCATGATGGTACATGTCAACATCCATCGATGGGGCATAGAACACAGGACAGCGGGCAGCCAGGTAAGTGGCTAGCAGAAGGTTATCCGTAATGCCATGAGCTATTTTGGCCATGGTATTGGCTGTAAGCGGAGCAATAACAAAGGCATCAGCCCAGCTGCCCAACTCGATGTGGCTGTGCCAGGTTCCGTCGGCAGGACTGAAAGGTTCAATCGAAACCGGGTTTTGTGTAAGGACCGAGAGTGTAAGCGGGGTGACAAAATTACAGGCTTCAGCAGTCATAACTACCTTAACCTGTGCCCCTTCTTTGATTAAAAGCCGGACCAGAAATGGAATCTTATAAGCAGCAATGCCACCGGTAATTCCAATCAGTATTTTTTTACCTGTCAGCATCCGGGAAGGGTAAATTTAGTTTACCACATATTTTCTTTTTCCCTGTGCGGGTTGCGGGAGAAAATCTGGTCTTTCAGAAACTCGTTGGTTGCAATCAGGGTTGGCTTGGGAAGGTTTTCGTAATATTTAGCCAGTTCAATCTGTTCGCGGTTTTCGAAAACTTCTTCCAGGTTATCGCTTGGAGTGGCAAATTCTTCAATTTTCGAGTTTAATTCTTCTTTTATTTCCTGTGCAATCTGGTTGGCGCGTTTTGCAATAATAGCTACCGATTCATAAATGTTTTCAGTAGGATCATTAAGCTCCGACATATTGCGGGTGATGGTTGTGGTTTCAATTTTTAACTTCTTGATATCCATATATCTGTTTGTTTGTTTGCGTAAATCAATTATTTAATGCTTTTGAAATATTGTTCTTTATGGAGAGTGCTTTCTGGCTGTATTCGCCTGAGGGAAATCCCGAGACAAATTCATCATAGGCATCATTGGCTTCGTTTAAACGATCTTTACGTTTATTGTAAACGCTCTTCATAGCATAATCATATTTAGCCTGGAGGAGAGAATATAAGATCAGTTCCTTCGATTTGGTATCAGGATAATCTTTGAGCACATTGTTCATCGAAACTATGGCTGCTTTATAATCCTCCATTTTATAATATAACAGGGCAATGTCAATATCCTTCTTTTCGAGTTTTGCCCTGAGTTCATCGATCAGTTTGCTGCACTGGGCAACTTTATCGCTTTTAGGATACTGGCTGATGAATATTTGCAGGGATGATATTGCTTCGACAGTGGAAGTCTGGTCGAGCGACGAACGCGGCGATTCGAGGTAGCTGCAGTATGCGCTCAGGTACAAAGCTTCTTCGGCATAGACGCTGGTTGAGAAATTGGTTGCAAACGACCTGAAATAGTAGCCGCCAAGGATATAGTCACGTTGCTTGTAATAGCAGTTGGCATTGTAAAAGGCGATTTTCTCCGCTTTATCGGTGCCCCTGAAAAACGCCTGAATCTGTTCAAAAAGTTGCTGAGCCTTCACGTAGTCAGCTTTTTCATAATACTCAACCGCCCTGGTAAACTTGACTTCGTTATCAGTCCCTTTTAAAAGCTTCTGGTATGAACTGCATGACATTACCACAACGGATAAGATCATGATAAAAAAAATAACCGGTTTTCTGATCATGCTGCAAAAGTACAAATTTTAACCCGAATTATGAAACGTATATGCATATAGCATATTGCAGGTATTTAGTTAATTATTATTAAAATGGATGCCAATAGCTGTTTTGTAGGCTTCAAGGCAGCGTACACGGGCATAATTGTGATCAACAACAGGCTTGGTATAAGCCGGTGTGCCATATTCAGGTACCCATTTTTTTATATAAATATTTTCAGGGTCAAATCTTTCGGCCTGGGTAAGCGGGTTAAAAATCCGGAAATAAGGCGCGGCATCACAGCCGGTGCCTGCCGCCCATTGCCAGTTACCGTTATTTGACGAAAGCTCAAAATCAAGCAGTTTGGCTGCAAAATACGCTTCACCCCATTGCCAGCTGATAAGCAGATGCTTCACCAGGAAGCTTGCAGTTATCATCCTGATCCGGTTATGCATAAACCCGGTTGTGTTGAGTTCACGCATTCCTGCGTCAACCAGCGGATACCCGGTGAGACCGTTACACCAGGCGTTAAAATTTTTATCATCATTAATCCAGTTTATAAAACGGTATTTCGGTCTGAAGGGTTCATTTACCACATAAGGGAAATGCCATAAAATCTGCATAAAAAACTCACGCCAGATAAATTCGTTTAGCCAGGTGGTATTGGTTACAGCAGCTTTTGCGACCAACTGCCTGATGCTTACCGTTCCGAATCTCAGGTGCATGCTTGCCCTGCTTGTTGAATCGAGTGAGGGGTAATCCCTGGTTTTATCATAGTCTTTCAAATCTCCTTTGTTTATATCAAAGAGTTTGAAGGAATGCTGGGCTTGCAAATCCTCATTTACAGTCAACTCAGGGGTTTGCACAGGAAGGCATTTTGCAAAGTTGTGCAGGTAATCTTCCGAATTGTATACTTGTATTCTGTCGGTTGATTCCCTGAACTTTTGGAGCCATTTACGGCTGTAAGGTGTAAAAACGGTGTAGGGTTCGCCCGAAGGTTTAACAACTTCGTCTTTTTCGAAAATTACCTGGTCCTTTAATGTAACGGAATTAACCCCTTTAGCCTTCAGCATCTGCTGCACCATGGCGTCGCGCTCAAGGGCATAGGGCTCATAATCGTGGTTGATATAAACAGTATGAATGTTGTATTTTTCCAGCAAATGGCTAAAAACAGAGGTTATATCTCCAGTCAGAACCTGGATTGCAGTTTCAAACTTTTCCAGCTCGCTGTTTATTAAGCCGAGAGAATGCTGTATAAAGCTCACCCTGGCATCGCCAGAATTAAGGGTATTTAAAATTGTTGTATCAAAAATAAAAACAGGCAGAACTTTCATTCCGCTTGTAAGGGCATGATACAGGCCTGTGTTATCGTTCAGCCGCAGGTCGCGGCGAAACCAGAAAATATGTATTGATTTGTTATCAGGATTTGATTTTAGCATAAATGCAAATTTCGGATAAATCGCGTTATGGAAGGAATTTGTTTTTCCAAACAATCATCCTTCAGCAAAAGTTTATTAGTTTTGCACCTGGAAAATAATATTAATTTAAACATTGCAATCGTGGACATTTTTGAAAAACGCGTACGGAATCTGGGCCCTTTAGGCATGTATGCCAAGCAGGCTGACGGATATTTCATGTTTCCAAAACTCGAAGGTGAGATTGGTAATAAAATGATTTTCAGGGGGAAAGAACGCCTGGTATGGAGCCTGAATAATTATCTCGGACTTGCTAACCATCCTGAAGTGCGTAAAGCCGATGCCGATGCAGCAGCCAAATGGGGAATGGCCTATCCGATGGGAGCCCGTATGATGAGTGGTCAATCCGTTTACCACGAGCAACTCGAACGCGAACTTGCTGCATTTGTAAAAAAAGATGCCGCTTACCTTTTTAATTTCGGATACCAGGGAATGATTTCGGTCATCGACTCGATGGTGGACCGGTATGACGCAATTGTTTACGACAGTGAAGCCCACGCCTGCATTATCGATGGTA